>JBMLMS010000097.1:0-9735 GCA_049243925.1 Pirellulales bacterium | reverse complement strand
AACGGAGCCCAGGGATGGGCGCAGTGAGCGTCCGGCGAGATGGTATGGGGCAACCCCGAGCCGGCGCGCCCAACACCGCGAACGTCCGGCGAGACGGTACGGGGTAACCCCGAGCCGGCGCGTTATCGCACTCCATCGTCAAACCGCATCGACGCTGCTTCAGCGGGGCACGGCGGGCGGGGGCTCGCACGATTCGGCGCCGCGCGTGATCACGAAGCCGAGTTCCTCGATCATCTTGTAGTCGGCCTCGGGCAGCTGGCCCTTCGTGGTCAGGTAGTCGCCCACGAAAATCGAGTTGGCGGCGTAGAGGCCGAGGGCCTGGAGGCTGCCGAGGTGGATCTCGCGGCCACCGGCGATGCGGATCTCGGCGGCCGGGTTCACCAGTCGCATCATCGCGAGGCCGCGGAGGCAGTCGCGCGGGGTGATGCGGCTGACGTGCTCGAGCGGCGTGCCGTCGATCGCGTTGAGGAAGTTGAGCGGAATCGATTCGACGTTCATGGCGCGGAGCTCGAAGGCCATGTCGATGAGGTCGTCGTGCGTTTCTCCCATGCCCATGATGCCGCCACTGCAGAGCTGCAGGCCCGCCGAGCGGCAGGCTTCGAGCGTGGCGACGCGGTCGGCGTAGGTGTGCGTGGTGCAGACCTCGGAATAGAAGCGTTCGCTCGTGTTGAGGTTGTGGTTCACCTTGTCGACGCCGGCGGCGGCGAGCCGCCGGGCCTGATCGGGCGTGAGCAGCCCGAGGCAGGCGCAGACGTTGAGGTCGTACTGCCGCTTGATCTCGGGAACGATGCCGCACACGAAATCGATCTCCCGCTCCGACGGGCCGCGAGCCGAGATCACGATGCAGAAGGTCTTCGACTGCCGCTCGGCCGCGAGCTTGGCCGCCTCCAGCAGCTTCGGGGCCGAGAGCAGGTTGTACCGCGGGATCTCCGCGTCGGAGATCTTCGACTGGGAGCAATAGCCGCAGTCCTCCGGGCAGAGGCCGCTCTTGGCGTTCATGAGGAAGAACAGCTGCACGGTGTTGCCGAAATGGTGGTGTCGCACGCGCCACGCGGCCGCCATGACGTCGAGCAGTTCGGTGTCGGACGACTCGAGGATCGATCGCGCCTGGTCGCGATCGATCGCTCCATCGGCGAGCACCCGGGCCGCCAGGGCATGCCAGCGGGCAGGGAAGACGAGGTCGGCGGGGAGAGATGCGATCGACATGGCATTCTTCTCGGAGTGGTCGACTGGGAAACCTGGGGGCTGCGAGCGGCAAAAATGTACCAGACGCACGAAACTTCGGCATCCGAAAAACCGATACCTCCGAGGAGATCACACCACCACAGGACGCGATCCTCATGTTTCGCACGACGCACAGGGCAAGCCTTTTGGTGGGAGCACTCGCCGTGCTCGCCGGAGCCCGTTCAACGCTCGCCCGCCCCGCGGCCCCTCCGCCGCGCGAGCCGTATTCGATCGTGGCCCAGTCGACCGCGGCGACGGCCGGCACGGGTCGGCGGCCGATCAGCCAGCGGATCGCGGCATCAAACCTCCCACTGCGTGCACCCACTCCGCCTGACTGCGCTGAGAGTGTGTGCCACGACGATTCACTCGCCGCGACCATCACCCCGCCGGAAAGCGCCGAAGTTGCAGCGCTGAAAGCTGCCGAGGTGACAGCGCCGGCAGACGCTGAGACCGTGGCTGCAGCTGAAGTGGCTGCAGCTGAAGTGGCTCGAGATGGCGTGGCAGTGGCTGATCTGGCGCCGGCGTCCGCCCCCGCGGCCTTGGACGCCGCGGTAGACGCCGTCGTGGAAGAAATGGTCGCCGAGGCCGAGCCGCCGGCGACCGTCGTGGACGCAGATGCCGTCGCCCCAGACCAGCCCACGCATGCGGTGACACTGCCCCCGGAACGGATCGTGACGCAGGTCGCCGCTCCGGCTCCGGCTGCACCCACGTCGACCGTTCGCGAGTCGCTGCTCCGCCGGATCAAGGGAGCCCTCGGGCCGCGTCCCCAAGCCGCTGCTCCCGCGACGAGGGCCCCCGAAGCCACCGCCGTTGTCGCCGAGCCGTCTCCCGATGCGGCACCTCCTCCGGCCCCCAGACCGATTCCGATCGCGTCCGCCGGCAGCCCCGCCATGGCGTTCGGCCAGCCGACGCCAGCCGACGAAGCCGATGCCCATGCCGCACCCGACACTCTCGCGGCCGACGACTCCGTCGGCGACGTGCCGGCCCGGCTGGAATTCGACGTGCGTGAATCGCGCTCGCTCGTTGGCGAAGGAGAGCAGATCGTGATGCGGATCGCCGTGCGAAACGTGGGCGGCGAAACCGCGGAACGGGTTACGGCGACGCTGTTCTTCGCCGAAGGGATCGAGCCCGTGCAGGCCATCGGCCAGTCGGCCGAAGTGTATCCCGGTGAAGTGCGGTTCGAAGCGGTGCCTCGACTCTCCCCCGGTTCATCCGTCGACCTGCTCGTGACGGCCGTGGGCACACGGCCCGGCAGCGTGACCTATCGCGGCGAGCTGGAATGTCGCCAGATAGCCGGTCGAATCGCCCGCGAAGGGGCCGTGACGGTGCGGGCCAGGCGTTCGGCTCAGCCCTGATGTCCACCTCGCCCCACGTCCTGCTGCTGTCTGTTCCGGGCCTGCGACACGAAGACCTCGCTCGCATGCCGACGCTTGCCGCGCTCGCCGCGGCAGGATCGAGCGTGCCGCTCGCGCCGGGCCTTCCGGCCCTCACCTGCCCGGTGCAGGCCACTCTCACCACGGGAGTGAGGCCGGCGGTGCACGGCATCGTGGCCAACGGACTGTTTGACCGGTCCACGCACCACCTCGAGATGTGGATCAGCCCGGACGGCGTCCATCGCGCCCCACGGCTCTGGGACCGGCTCAAGGCGGCCCGTCCCGAGCTGCGCACGGCGGCGTGGTTTCTCCTGCAGTCGAAGCACGCCACCGCCGATCTCGTGTGCCTGCCGGCACCGAAGCACAACCCCGACGGCAGCGAGACGATGTGGTGCCACACGCGGCCCGCCGGCCTGTATGAGACGCTCCGCGATCACCTCGGCGAATTTCCGCTCCACAAATTCTGGGGGCCGGCCGCGGGCATCGAATCCTCCCGTTGGATCGCCAGCAGCTTCCTCGCCGCAGCCGCCACCGCACCGCCGCACCTCGCGTTCGTCTATCTGCCGCACCTCGACTACGCCGCCCAGCGGTCGGGCCCCGACAGCCCGCCGGCGCTCGCAGCCTGCGGCGAGCTCGATGCCGAAATCGCCCGCCTCATCGACGGTTTCGCGGCGCTGGTGGGCCGCGAGGAGCTCGTCGTGCTCGTCGCGGGTGAATACCGGATTCGCCCCGTCTCGCACACCGTGTTTCCCAACCGCATGCTCCGCGAGGCCGGCCTGCTCGCTGTGACGGAAGACGCCTCGGGTGGAGAACTGCTCGACATCGTCACGAGTCGGGCGTGGGCTCTGGCCGACCATCAAGTTAGCCATGTCTATCTCCGCGACGGCCGCGATCACGGCCTCGTGTCGGAGGTTGCGGCGGTCTTCCGGGGCAGGGCAGGGGTGGGCCAGGTGCTCAGCGGGGCCGACCTCGTCGCGGCCGGCCTGGCCGCCACCGTGCCGCCCGATTCGGCAGACCGCTGCGGCGATCTCGTCGTCACGAGCACCCTCGATGCCTGGCAGGCCTATCCGTACTGGATGGATGATTCCCGCGCACCATCCTTCGCCCGTACGATCGACATCCACCGGAAGCCCGGCTACGACCCGCTCGAGTTGTATCTCGATCGCAGCCGCCTGCCACAGATCGCGATCCCGCTCGACCCGGCGCTCGTGAAAGGCTCGCACGGCGCGATCGATCCCGCCATGCCGCACGAGACGATCCTCGTCGTCTCGCGAGCGGGCATCGTCTCCGAGACGCTCGCCATGCACGACGTGGCCGACGTCGTGCTCGGGCTCTTCGGGCTCCGGGGTTGACCGCGGTCAGGCGGGCTATTTCTTCTGCGGCGCGGGCTTGTCGTCGAGGTTCGCAGCCAGGTCGTCGGACGTCAGGCTCGACTTCACGCCGTCGGCCGGCACGTCGAGCCCGCTCGTCCAGACGAGTGCGTTGAGCATCATGCGTCGGAAGTCGTCGTTTTCCCAATTGCGGTGGAAGTGGGCGCCGGTGCAGCCGAACCCTCGGCCACCGGTCGGCCGCTCGTAGGCCCAGGCGAGCACCTCCCGCGATCCTTTGCCGGCACGCACCGTCGGGTTGTTGCCGTGCGCGCTGTCCGGCCGCTCCCGCGTGGCGTCCGGCGGCACCGCCGACAGAATCGGGGTCAGCCCGGCGGGGGGATCTTGAAACCGCATGTGGTAATACCACTCGTCGTTGGTCTCGAACGGTTTCACGCCCCGCGTGATCGCATGACCGGGGGCGATCTCCGTCTGCGCGAGCGTCCAGTGCGGATTCACCGACCAGTGCGGCTCGAAATACCCGCCCATCCAGGCGAGGAACTCCGGACCGCCCTTTTCCTTGGGTACTTCCACGGCATAGTGCAGGCAGGCGACGCCCACGCCCCGCTTCGCAAGCGCGTCGACCTGGGCGAGCCGGCTGCTCTGGAGCACCGGATGGCCTTCGCCGCCGTCGGCGAAAAAGAAGATCGCATCGGCGTTGTCGAACGCCGTGGGATCGGCCGGCCAGCCCCCTGTGTGAACGGCCGTCACGAGCGGCAGGCCGGCGGCATCGAGGCACTTCTCGAGCAGCAGCGTGCCCGCGCGGTGCTCGTGATGGCCCGGCGCATGGCTGGGCTTGCCGGCGACCATCACGAGCTTCTTACGGCCGTCGGCGAGCTTCAGCCGCTTGAGGCGGATGTCTTTAAACTCCACCTTCATCGGCGGCCCGACATGTACTTGAAACGCGAGCAGGCCTTCGAGCGATCGTTTGTCAGCTTGATTGTCCACCGTCTCCGACATCAACTGCCCGTTGATGAAGTGCTGGAGCTTCGGCCCTTGGGCGACGATCCGCATGTCATTCCAGTCGCCGGGCTTGATGACTTTCTGGAGATCCTCCGCCGTGCCGATCGCCTCGCCGGGCGTCTTCGTGCCATCGGCGTTGACCGTGATCCGCTGGCCGCGCAGCGTGAGAATGCCGCGGCCCCGCTCCTCGTAGAGAATGCCCGAGTACTTCGGCCCGGCCTCGAAATCACCCTGGTAGCCACCGATGGAGAATGGGCCGACGTCCTTGAACTGCCGGCTTCGATACTGGACGCCGCTGTTGCCCCCGGTCAGGCGGTATTGAAACCGAAGCTCGAAATCGTCAACGTTGCCCTGGTTCCAGATCAGAAACGTGTTGGTCTTGATCTGCTTGTCGGGCGTCGTCTCGCCGACGATCACGCCGTCCCGCACGCTCCAGATCTCGGGGTCGCCTTTCCAGCCGGCGAGCGTCTGGCCGTCGAAGAGCGGCGCGAAGCCGGCGTCATCGGCCGCTCCACCGCTCGCTGTGATCATCAGCACGGCCAGCGATGCGAAGAGGCAGAGCCCTGCCGGGCGAAGGCATGACGACGACCGACAGATCCACGCGACAATCGTTCTCACGATCAGAGTCCTCCGGAAGACGGTGATCCGCCTCCGGAGCACATCGTCCGCGGCGGGCCCGTCAGTATGCCAGGTTTCCAGCCGTGGCAGGAGGCCGCTGGCCCCCGGTCTGAGGCAGCCGATTGGAGTCGAGCACGGCCCGATCGAGCCCCATCATGGTGAGAAAGGCATCGACTCCCACGACCCGGAGGCCGAGCCGTCGGGCCTCCTTGATCTGCTTGTCGCGCCGGGCGTCGTCCGCCGCCCGCCAGCCGGCAGCCCGCTCGAGCACGCCCCCCGGTGACTGCGGCGCACCCGCGTCGATCAGCATGGTCGTCGACGACGACACGCTCGGCTCGACGCGGCCGCCGATCCGCTCGACGAGTTGTTGCAGCCGGTCTTGATCCTGCTTTTGATCGCCGTCGAGTTGCACGAAGCCCACGACGACCGCTTCGAAGGTGCCGTCCGGCGACCAGAGGCTCGTCGCCACGCGATCTCCGGGCAGGATCGGATCGCCCACCGCGTCGGACCGAATCCGGGCCCGAGCCAGGGCGTCGCTCTCCACCGCCACCACTTCGACCACCGCCTTGTAATCCCCCGACTGCGGCCGAGCATCCCCCGGTTCGTACACCCGCATCACGAGCCCCGGCCGAAGGCCGCGTGCCGACCCCACGTCGAGGAGCACCGTCCGATCGATTTCGTTGATCGAGAGCACGCGGCCGTCGAAGCCGTCGATGCGGTCGTCCTGGGGCGTCGCCGCGAGTACGGTGTCTTGCAGGGCCCTGTCGGCCACGCGCAGGTCGCCGAGGATCTCGTTTTGCCGCGTGATCAACTTCTCACGATCGCGGAGTTCCTCGAAGATCACAGCCACCCGGCCTTCGGGTGGCTGGGTCTTGAAGCGTGCCTGCCGCGACGCCGACAGCAGCGGCTCCCCCTTGGCGATCTCGGCATCGAGGAGATCGAGCCGAGACAATTTCCCGAGCGCCTTCTCTTGGGCAGCTGCGAGCTCCTTCATCGTTGCCTCGTGCTTCTGCCGGTCGGCGTCGAAGTCTTTCTTGAGCGCGGCGGCCTCGTCTTCCTTGGCCTTCGCCCTGGCCTCGAGGTCTTGCTGCCGCTTCTCGGCCGCGGCGAGGGCTTCGGCCTTCTCCTTGTCGAGCTGCGCGTTTTTGGCGTTGAGGGCGTTGAGGGCCTTGTCTTTCGCCTCGTTGGAGGTCAGCAGCCAAGCGCTGAAGCTCTTGTACGACTTGGAATCCGCCTCGAAGTCTTCGTGGTTTTTTTCGAACAGTTCATTGACCTCGGTCTCGATGTCGGCGACCGCCTTGTCATCCGTAAATCCCAAGATCTGCTTGAGCTTGTTCTTGTCGGCCTCCGCGGTTTCGAGAGCCGTCTTGGCCTGCGCCATTTCACCCGCGGCGGCGGCGGCGGCGGCCTCGGCGTCGAACTTCTGCCGGAAGAAGAGGTAGGTGGTGACCGCGAGCACGAACGTGAGCATCACGAACACGATCAGCGCGATGCTCAGCGACTGCACGACGGTGGCGCGGGAGGCTGCCATGATGAACGTTCTATCGACGTCGACCCTCGTCGAGAATTACACCTTTGCCGACATGGCAAACTGGGCAGGGAGCGGCGTTGCCGCAAGCATCTCGTCCCAACGCACCACTCGTCCGCTGGCCGCTGCCAGCCGCCCCATGATCGCCACCAGGCTGCCCCGCACGAGAATGGCCCCGTCGTCCATTCCGTCCGCGGATCCGTCCGCGGAGCGCACCGCCCGGAGAAAGGCCTCCATCGTGGCCTGGAACCGCCGGCCGTCCGCCGGCAGCGTAAGATCCCGCTCGCCGCGACTGCCCACCACGGTCTCGCAGACGCGATCGGGCCCGGCCGCGACCCGGGCGATCGAGGCACGAAGCTCGGCACCGTCGTCGAAGCGGTAGCGCACGGCCACCACGTCACCATCCCGGTTCGTGAGCGGTTCGGCCATGGCGGGCGCACGGTCGCCGAGCGCCCACAACCCCCGATCGATGGCGTGCACGTGTCGCTCGACGAACCAACCGCCCGAGAGCGCGTCGCACGACACCCAGTTGCGGAGACGCTCGTCGGCGGCCGTCGAGCCGGGCCGTGCGGCCACCTTCCAGGGTGCACGCCACGTGGCGTACACGTCGACCGACAGGAGCCGGCCGATACCACCGCCCCGCATGTCGGCGACGAGCGCCGCCAGCGACGGGTCACGACGCGAGTGGAGCCCCGATACCACGGCCAGGCCGGCCGCCCGCGCGGCGGTCAGGGCGTGGGCCACCCGCGCCGCTCCCGCTGGATCGATCGCGGCCGGCGTCTCGCAGAAGACGTGCGCGCCCGCGGCAACAGCGGCTTCGACGTGCAGCGGCCGCAGGTGCGGCGGGGCGGCGATCACGACGGCATCGACCCCCGTGTCGAACACGCGTCGATAGGCGTCGGAGCCGCTAAAGCGGCCGCTCGCCGGGCAGGCGAACTGGCCTGCGGCATCGCGGGCGAGCACATGGGCGGATGCCTCGAGCTGGTCTGCGAAGACGTCGGCGAGCGCCACGATCCGCACGGCGGGATCGGCGGCGGCGGCCTGCAGTGCGGCGCCCGTGCCTCGTCCGCCACAGCCCACGAGCCCGAGGCGAACCTCCCTGCCCATGCTGCCGGCGGCAGCCGCATGCAGCTGCGGCACGACGGCCCCGGTGGCCACGCCGGTGGCCGAGAGAGCGAGAAAGCCGCGGCGCGACTGGTGGCTGGGCGCCTGAAGCTGGCTGAGATCTGGCATGGCATGCTCCTTACCCGAAAAATGGCCTGATTGATGGACAGTCAAGTGTACCGACCGGGAACGCATGCGGTCACTTGAGCCGGGCGACGAATTTCGCGATCGCCTCCTCGAGGGCCCCGGGCTCCACGCCGAAGGCCGTGGTGAACTCTTCCAGCCGACTGTCGGCGTCGTCATCCACGAGCGGCTCCTTTTCGGACAGCGTCTGCAGATAGCCGATGAAGGCGGCCTTGCGGGTCTGAACGAGAAAGGCCGTCGCCGCCCACGCGCCGGCATACGCATCGAGGGCCTCGTCGGCGGTCCGAAACGACTCATCGCTCCGCACGATGTCGGCAAACCACCCCGCCCGGCGGCCCGCCACGAATCGTTCGCGACGCGGCCCGTTGACGCCGCCGATGCCTCGCCAGCCGCGGTCGCTGGAGACATCGGGCGTTTCGAAGTAGATCGCCACGCCCTCGCTCACCCACAGCGGCACGGCCGCCAGCCGCCGGTGCAGCCCGCAGTTGAACGCCATCTGGTGCGTGGCCTCGTGCACGAGCGTCGCCACGAGGCCCGCCGCGCGGCTGCTCGACAGTATCTCGAGCCCGGCCCGGCCCGCGGATCGGCTCGGCCGCCCGCCGACCAGATCGCTGCCCGTGAGGTCGAAGGTGGTTACCTGATTGCTGAGCAGGTTGTAGTAGCCGACCACGCGGTCGGTCGCAGCGCCGAGATCGGCCGCCGCATGCTCCTCATACCGCTGCCTGTCGGCGAAGATCACCACGACGAGCGGATGCTCCGGCTCCGCAACCTCGAAGCCCGCCTGCCGCCAGAAATTCATGAAGGCGTCGTGCAACCGTTCGAAGAGGGCCGCGCACCACTGCGCATAGGCCCGTGACGTGTCGAAGCAGACGACGTAGTGCCGGGTGGCGAGCTGATCGAACCCCGCGGGCAACGTGCGCAGCACGGCATCCCCGAGCGCCCGCGGCGCAAACGGCTCGGGCGCCGTCGGCACCGCCTCCCGGCCCTGCACCTCCGCTCCCGGCACGACCTCCAGCCGCTGGTCGGCATGCTCGACAAGCAGGCTTCCATCCAGAGCCTCGACGACCACCCGCCCCTCGACGACGCGTTCGCCCGAATCGCCAGCGATCCGCACCCGCTCCCACACCGCAGGCGCGGCGACGGCAAAACTGAGACACAGGGCGAACCCTACGAACCGCATCTGCACGCTCCGCGCTGGAACAAGGCCCGGTCATGCAAGCAGGTTTGGCAGGCCGGTGAAAGTGCAAACCGCGTCGACGAATGAGGGCGTGGCAAAATAGTAAAGAGGGGCTCCCTATGCTCCATCGCCGGACGTTCACTGCATTGGCCCGCGCCGGCTCGGGGTTACCCCGTACCGTCTCGCCGGACGTTCGCCTCCGCCCTCCAGGCTTCGGCTCACTCGGATTTGCCTGCG
>JBMLMS010000096.1:0-7819 GCA_049243925.1 Pirellulales bacterium | reverse complement strand
GTAACCCCGAGCCTCCCCGTCTGGAAGCCCGAGGCGTGAGCCGAAGGGAATACGCTTAGTGTTTCGCCACCGGGGCATCCTCTCGGCTTACGCCTCGGGCTTCCGTTGAGGAGGCTTCGGGCTCCCCGTGTCCCGAAGCCGGCGTGCCTAAGACCCGCGTCGAGTACGGGTGGTAAACAGGTGCCCCGCGGGTTCACCCGAGCGCATCGGCGGACAGCGGCATGTCGGCACCGGCCGCGAGCGCTGCGAGGAGTTCTTCGGCCACAGCAGGGCAGCGGTCGGCCACGTCGGAAAGTTCGAAGAAGTCGTCGGGCTTCGCGAACAACCGAGGCACCGTCGTGCCGTCGGCTGAAGGCTCGGCGACGAGGTGCCAGCCCCTGGTCACGATGGCCGTCGAGTCCCCGGCACGCACGATCAAGCGGTCGCGGGCAGCGTGCCGCCATTCGGTGAACAGTCCGACCAGACTGCGGGCGTCACCGGGCGTCGTGGCCGAACTGACTGCCGCGAGGCCGGCGAGATCGATGAGCGTCGCGCCCACATCCGCGGGTGTCACGAGGTCGGCAGACCGCTGGCCTGCCATGCGGCCGTCGGCTGCGACGAGGATCGCCGGCAGATGCACCCATTCGCCGTAGGGCTTGCCGCCGGTATCGGCAGGCGTCGTGCACCCGACCTGGCCATGCAGACCGAGCGGCATGCCGCGCAGGCCGATGACGGCGATCGTCCACGTGGGCCGCACCGCCCGCACGGCGTCGACGAGCCCGCCGAGGCAGGCATCGAAGAGCGTCAACTGGCCGGCGAATGCCTGCCGGTAGCCCATCACGATGTCGGGGTCGGTGTCGCGGGTGACCGAAAAATTCGGCACGTCGCCCCCTGCCGGAAGGGGCGGATCGTCCGGATCGGCATAGGCCTCGCGATACGAGAGCGGCGCATCCCACGCCATGCCCAGGCTGCCCGCATGGCACCACACGAGCCGCCGCCCACCTGCGCTCACGACCTCCTGCGCGCGGCCGAAGAGCCTGGCGAGATGTGTGGCGGCGGGCTCGTCGGCGGGGCGGGAAGCCGGTGCGGCGCGCACCTCGACGATCTCGACGCCGGTGGGCCGCTCGGGCAGCGCGGGATCGTCGGTCACGAGCACGGCGGGCCAGCCGGCCGCGGCGGCTGCGCTCCACAGGCGGCCGTGAGCGGTGAGGTCGGCGAGCGTGGTCCGCGGATCGACCGATGTGGCGATCAGGCGATCGAGCGTGATTCCCGCCGCAGCGAGCTGGTCGCAGGCCGGCGTCGAAACCCAGGTGGCACCGTAGCTGGAGAGCATCCAGGCCGGCAGCCGATCGACGGTGACGATGAGGAGCCCGCCTGCAGAACTGGCATCCGGGAGGGCGGGTTCGGCGGGCTGCATGAGGCTGATCCGGTTCACCGTGGTCTCGCCCTCCATTGTGCAGATTCCTCGCTGCTTGGCAGCCGGATTGCCTTTCCGTGCGGCATCCTCCATGCTCCGTCGATCTTGTCGCGTTCCCGGGAACATCACACCACGCCATGCCAGGCCACCCCGCCTACCGCACGAGCCCGCAGGCGACCACCGGCATGCCGTCGGGCGTGCCCTACATCGTCGGCAACGAGGCGGCCGAGCGGTTCAGCTACTACGGCATGAAGGCCATCCTTGTGGTCTTCATGACGACACTCCTCGTCGGCCGCGACGGCAGCCCGGCTCCGATGAACGCGGGCGAAGCGAAGTTCTGGTACCACGCCTTCTCGGCGGCCGTCTATTTCTTTCCGATCGCCGGGGCGATCGTGGCCGATTTCGTGCTCGGCAAATATCCCACGATCATGCTCCTCTCGCTCGTCTACTGTGCCGGGCACGCGGCGCTGGCCCTCGATGAGTCGCGCACGGGCCTGGCGATCGGCCTCGCGCTCATCGCCGTCGGATCCGGCGGCATCAAGCCATGCGTCTCGGCACACGTGGGCGACCAGTTCGGCCCGTCGAACGAAAGCCTGCTGTCGCGCGTGTTCAGCTGGTTTTACTTCGCGATCAATCTCGGGGCCTTCGTGTCGAGCCTGCTCACGCCGTGGCTGCTCGACCGTTTCGGCCCCGGCTGGGCGTTCGGGGTGCCTGGCCTGTTCATGGCGGCAGCCACGGTCATCTTCTGGCTCGGCCGGCACTCGTTCGTGCACGTGCCGCCGTCGGGGCTCGCCGCGCTTAAGGAAGCCCGCGGCCCCGAGGCGCGGGCGGCGCTCGGCCGGCTGGCGCTCGTCTACTGCTTCGTCGCCGTGTTCTGGGCACTCTTCGACCAGACCGGTTCGTCGTGGGTGCTGCAGGCCGCGAAGCTCGATCGCACGTTCGCCGGCATCGAGTGGCTTCCCTCGCAGGTGCAGGCCGTAAACCCGCTGCTCGTGTTGGCGTTCATCCCGCTGTTTTCCTACGTCGTATGGCCAGCGCTCGAGCGGATCACGCCGCTGCCTCCCCTGTCCCGGATCGCGATCGGGCTCTTTTTGGCGGCGGCGTCGTTCGCGATCATCGCCGCCGCGGAATGGCGGATCGAGGCGGGCGCACGGCCCACGATCGGCTGGCAGCTGGCCGCCTACGCAGTGCTCACGGCCGCCGAGATCATGGTCAGCGTCACGTGCCTCGAATTCTCCTACACGCAGGCCCCGCTCGCGCTCAAAAGCATCGTGATGGGCCTGTATCTTCTGAGTGTGTCCGCCGGCAATCTCCTGGCGGCCGCGGTCAATTGGCTCACCACCGGTGGCGACGGCCAGCCCCTCGTCACGGGCACGACCTACTACCTGCTGTTCGCCGGAGCGATGCTCGCCGCCGCCATCTGCTTCGTGCCCGTGGCGGCGTTTCTGCCGACGCGCCGGTATATTCGGTCGGAAGAATGAGGACTCCATCCGTGCCGCCATCCCGCCCCCTCTCCCGCCGATCGCTGCTCACAGGCGCAGCCACGATGACGGGGCTCATCGGCACGCGCCCCACGCTCCCCTGGGCCGCCGCAGAGGAGGTGCCCGTGAAGCCGCTTCCGTTCACGATCTCGCTCGCGGAGTGGTCGCTCCACAAGACGATCTTCGACGGCAAGCTCGACAACCTCGACTTTCCGAAGGCGGCCCGCCGCGAATTCGGCATCGATGCCGTTGAATACGTGAATCAGTTTTTTAAGGACAAGGCCCGCGACGACGACTACATCGCGGAGCTCGCGAAACGCTCCGCCGACGAGGGTGTGACCAACGTGCTCGTGATGTGCGACGGCCTCGGCGACCTCGGCGACGCCGACGACAAGGCACGGACGCAGGCGATCGAAAACCACTTTCCCTGGGTGGAGGCGGCCAAGCGGCTCGGCTGCCACTCGATCCGAGTCAACGCCGCGAGCAAAGGCTCGTTTGCGGAGCAGCAGAAACTGGCGGCCGACGGCCTCGCACGGCTCGCGGAATTCGCCGGCCAGCTCGGCATGAACGTGATCGTGGAAAACCACGGCGGCCTTTCGAGCAACGGCGAATGGCTCGCCGGCGTGATGAAGCTCGTGAACCGGCCCAACTGCGGCACGCTGCCCGACTTCGGCAACTTCCACGATTACGACCGCTACCGCGGCGTCGAGGAGCTGATGCCGTTTGCCAAGGGCGTGAGCGCGAAGAGCCACGAATTCGACGACGCCGGCAACGAGGTGCGCACCGACTACGACCGCATGCTCAGGCTCGTGCTCGCCGCGGGCTACCGCGGCTGGGTCGGGATCGAGTACGAGGGCACGGCCCTGCCGGAAGCCGACGGCATCCGGGTCACGAAGAAGCTGCTCGAACGCGTCAGGGACGCACTCACGGCCTGAGGCCGGACCGCGCCAGGCACGCCTCCGACGTCGGGGGCGTTGACTCGCCGATTCAGGCATCGCTAGAGTCCGGGCCCTGCCATGACTTCCAATCACCCCGCCGTTCGTGAATCGAATCGAGAGCGGCTCGCCAGACTGCTCCGCGTCGCCCCCACGCATGTCGGGCAGGGGGTGTTCGCGGTCCGCCGCCTGCCGGCCGGGATGGTGATCGGGGAAATCAAAGGGGAAGTGTTCGACGACCACCCGGAAGACCCCTCGTACTGCATGGAATTGCCGAGTGGCAAGCTGCTCGAACCGGCTGCGCCGCTGCGGTTCGTGAACCACAGTTGCGATCCGAACTGCGAACTTTTCTATTGGTTCGACGAGGACGAGGGCCCCCAGGAAGACCGCTTGTGGCTGCAGACGATCCGGTGCATCGAGCCTGGCGAGGAGCTCTCGATCGACTATTGCTGGCCGGCCGACGCGGCGATCCCGTGCCGGTGCGGCACGGCGGCCTGCCGCCTGTGGATCGTGGATCCCGACGAACGGCACCTGCTGCCGGACACCCCGGACGCTGGCGCGGGGCCGTCCTCGCCGTCGTCGTCTGCCTGACGGCCGCCGCAGTCGTCGGCATCACGAAGCTCCGCCTCGACGACGACCTGCGGTCGCTGCTCCGCGACAACGCGGCCGAGTTCCGCCTGATCGACGAGGTGGCCGAGCGGTTTGGCGCTCCGGAGCGGGATTGCATCGTCCGGGCCACGGTCCGCACGGGCGACGTGTTCGACGCACGGCCGCTCGCCGACTTGCGGGCGTTGTGCGACGCCCTCGCGCAGGTGCCCGGCGTGGTGGAGGTGCGTTCGATCTTCGACGTGCGTCGCCAGGGTGTGGCGGGAGCTCTGCTGCCGGTGATCCCACGCACCGACGGGCCACTCGACGAAGCGACCCGGGCTGCGGCGCGGCAGCGGGCTGCGGCCCATCCACTCGTCGCCGGCCACCTGCTTTCGGCCGATGCCACGTCGTCGCTCGTGCTCGTGCGGCTCGACGAAGCGGCCAACTCGGCCACGCGGCTCGGGACGACGCTCGGTGGCATCGAGCGCGCCCTCGACATCACCCGCCACGACGGCACGACGCTCGACCTGGAATTCACCGGCCTGCCTCCCCTGCGGCACCAGGCATCGCAGGCGCTGCGGCGCGACATGCTGGTCTTCAACTCGCTCGGGCTAACGCTGGCGTTCATCCTGTCGGCGACCGCCGCGCGGAGCCTGCGATCGACGGTCGTCGCCTGCGTGCCGCCCTTCGTGGGCGCGGTGTGGGCGATGGGCATTCTGGGGCTGTGTGGGGCGCCGGTGAACATCCTCACGAGCGTCGTGCCGTCGCTGGCGCTCGTCGTGGGCACCTGCGACTCGATTCACTTCATCGAAGACATGCGCCGCACGCGACGGCGGGGCGTCGACGCGCTGACTGCCTCGGCCGGCGCGATGCAGCGGATCGGCGCCGCCTGCGGGCTCACGAGCCTCGTCACCGCGATCGGGTTTGCCTCGCTCGCCGCGGCGCGGATCGAGGCGGTGCGCACGTTCGGGATCGCGGCGGCGGCCGGGGCCGTCGCCAGCTTCCTCGCCGTGACGCTCCTCACGCCCCTGCTCGCCACGACCACGTTTTGCCGCGGCATGCATCTGGGCCGATCGTGGCGGCCGGCGGGCCGGTTGGCTTCCCGGCTGACGGCGTTTTCGCTCCGGCATCCCCGCCCGATCGCCGCGATCGGCTGTGCGACCACTGCGATCCTGGCCCTGATCGGCCTTGGGCTCGATGCCGACAATCGCATCGCCGATGCGTTGCCGCATGGAACCGCGTCGGCGCGGGCGTTGGCGGGTGTCGACCGCGACTTCGGCGGCGCCTCGGGCGTCGACGTGCTCGTGCGCTGGCCGGACGGGGTCGCCTGGCGCGACGCCGCCGTGATCGATGCGCTCGCCGCGACTCACCGGGCGCTCGAAGCCGATGGCCGGCTGGCCCCGCCGATGTCGCTGGCGACCGTGATCGCGGCCGTGCCCGAGCGGGCCCGCCGCCGGCTCGATTCCGCTGACTTCCGCGAGATGGTCGATCCCGCGGCGCGGATGGCGATCGTGAGGGCCCGCGTGGGCGACCTCGGCTCCCGCACGCTCGAGGGCGTTTACGCCGACATCGAGACCCGACTCGCGCGGCTGGCGGCCGAGCGGCCCGGCTTTGAGTTCACGCTCTCGGGCATGTCGGTCGTGTCGGCCCGCAATATCCGCCAGCTCGTGCGCGATCTCGGCGCGAGTCTTCTGTTGGAGGTGGCGGTGATCGGCACGATCCTCGCCCTCGCCTTTCGCTCGCCTCTCGCCGGCATCGTGAGCCTCGTGCCCAACGTGTTTCCACTCGCCGTGATCGCCGCGGTGGTCGTGCTCAGCGGCCGGGCGCTCGACCCGGCGACGGTGATCGTATTCAACGTCTGCCTCGGCCTCGCCGTGGACGACACGGTGCACGTGCTCTCGGCCGTGTCGCGAAACCGGCGCGACGGCCTGCCTATCGAGGGCGCGATCCGGCGGGCGATCGCTGAGACCGGCAACCCGATCGTACTCGGAGGGCTCGTGCTGGCCGTCGGCTTCGCGGCGGTCATGGCCAGTTCGGTGCCGTCGCTGGCCGGGTTCGGCCGGCTCGCCTGTGCGGCCGTCGCCGCGGCCACGATCGCCGAGCTCATGCTCCTGCCGGCCCTGCTGGTGGTCACCGACGGCTTCGTGCGGCGGTATCAGGCCGCCTTCCGCGACGGCATCTTCGGGGCCTCACCGCTGGCGTGGACCACCTTCGGCAGGGGCACCGAGCCGGTGCGACGCGTCGCCTGACGGACGACCTGCGTCACGCCAGCGCCGGCCACGGCCAGCGTGAGCCCCACGAACCGCGGCAGGTCGGTGGCAAAGGCGGCCAGCGCCGACAGCGGCACTCGTTCGATCTCTCCGGAGGCCCGCATGCCATGGGTCGCCGCGGCGCCGGTGATCATGTGGCTGCCGCCGGCGAGCCGGCGGTTCTCCCGGGCCCCCGCGCTCGTCAGGTAGGCCGACAGCCGGCCGCCCGAGAGATGGGCGTAGTCGTGGTTTTGATGGACGGCCGTCGCACACGCCGTGACCTCCACGACGGGCAGGCCGCGCACGCGGGCATCGTGCACCATCCAGTTGTCCCAGTAGGCCCGGCCGAGCGTGAAGGCCGGCACATGCGTGAACGCGTCGCGGTGAAACACGAAGTAGTCCTTGCACACACAAGCAGCCAGGCTGCCCTGCCGCCGCACCCGGTCGAGCAGATCGATCCGGACGAGCGGGTCGGCGACGTCGATACGCTCCTCGACGTCGAGATCGGTCCTTCGGCCAATCACGAGCGACTGCCCCGCGAACGCCTGCGTGACACGGTGCACGGCCGCCAACCAGTCGGGCATCAGCATGATGTCGGAATTGACGTAGGCGATCAGGTCGGCCCGCGTGGCCGCCCGTGCCTTGGCGAACAGGTCGTCGACCCGCGGCGGGCCGTCGACGCCGTCGGCGATCGGGCCGAGCCGCGCGGCCCGCACGTCCGCCGCCACGCTCGCCAGGCCTGCCACGTCTCCGCCGAGCAGGATGTCGACATCGCGTCCGAGCGCCCGCCAGCTGGCGATCGCATTCCGCTGGATGATGCCGGTGTGGCCCTGAAACGCCTTTGGTGCCGCAACGATCGCAAGCCGCATCCGCTCCCCCGTTCCCATGACCACGTCCCCCTCCGCGCACACCGAACCACACGACGCGATCGACGCGTCGTAGGCGGCACCACCAGAAATTCCGGCTCCGCCCGCAAGGTCCGCCCCGCCACCCGGCACGTGCGCCGGCTCGGGCAGTCCTGCAGATCGCAGGGTAGCTGAGAATGACCCGTATTCGGAGTCAGCGGTGCGCGCCGGCTCGGGGTTACCCCGTACCGTCTCGCCGGACGCTCACTACGGGCTGGCTGTCGCGCCGTCGCCGCCGTCCCGGCGTCGTCTCCGGCTTACAGTC
>JBMLMS010000095.1:0-4667 GCA_049243925.1 Pirellulales bacterium | reverse complement strand
CCCGAGCCTCCCCGTCATAGGAAGCCCGAGGCGTAAGCCGAGAGGATGCCCCGGTTGCGAACGTCCACGCGTATTCCCTTCGGCTCACGCCTCGGGCTTCCAGTTGAGGAGGCGAGACGGTACGGGGCAGCCCCGAGCCTCCCCGTCATAGGAAGCCCGAGGCGTAAGCCGAGAGGATGCCCCGGTCAGTTGACAATGGACAGGCTGAAGCCTGTCCTACTCCGCGACGTAGAACACGGCGCGGGAGCTGACGGCGCGGTCGCGGCGGCGGCGGGGCCGCGGCGGGGCGATCATGCGTGAGTCGAGGAGGTCGGCGATCGTGTCCGAGTCGATCGCGCCAGCCGCTGCAATCTCGTGCTCGAAGCCGAGCACGTCGGCGATCGGGCAGAGCGGCATCACACGCACCACGCACTCGGTGCCCCCCACGGTCATCACGTGCGGCGTGGCGACGGACGATCCGGAGCGGCTCTCGACGGCGGGGTTGGCGGTGTTCATGGCGGGCCTCCTGGGGAGCGGATCGAGCTGCCGGCGGAGCGGCAACGGCATCCCTCCTCTGCATTCTGCGCGCCAAATCGCGTACGTGCCGCGAGGGGTGCCAAAATCGACTTCGAGCCCTCCTGGTCAGCCCAGGTTCACGCGCCCGGCCGTCACCGTCGGCAAAGTTTTCGCAGGCAGGAGTCTCGGGGCCTGTCAGAACGGGCGTCGACCGTGAAAAATTTTCATGCCGCGCCGGTCGAATCGCCGGGGGCGGCGGCAGGGGCGGTCTGGGCACTTCGCATGCGATCGCGGAGTTTCGCGGCCAATTCGTAGTTTTCGGAGTGCACGGCGTCCGCCAGTTGCTCGTCGAGCGTGCGGCCCACGTCGTACCGCTGACGAACACCCTCCCGCATTTCCTCGAGCCGTTTCACGAGCTCGTCTTCGGAGTATTGGTCGGCGGCGTCGTAACGCTCGAACAGGTCGCGAAACCGCTGGAGGCCACGGTTGATTTCGGCGATCGCGGCCTCAGGGCTCTGGTCTTCGAGAATGGCGAGCGCGCCGGCCTGCACGCGGTGGAAGAGCACGAACGGCCTGTATTGCTCGTGAGAGAGCGTCCACTCGTCGTCGGGCGAGTGTTCCCTCACGAAGTCCATGAACGCCAGGCTGTGGTCGGCGTCTTTGGCGGCCCGGGAGTATTCGCGGAGGGCGAGCCAGCAGATGCGGCGGTGGTAATACTGCACGAACTCACGGTCGGCTTCCGCACACTGCTCGCGGGAGAGCCGGAAGGAGCCTCCTTCGCGGATCGCCTCGCCCACGAGGTAGTCGTAATACGTTTCGGCACCATGCGGCCGGCTGCCGTCGGGCCGCAGGTCGGTCTCCATCTGGAGCACCCCCATGTCGACCCGCATCTGCAGCACTTCGCGGCCGCTGCGGGCCTTGAAGAGGCGGGCGCTCACCTCGCCAGGCTTGAACTCCCAGCCCTTGAGCACGGTGTCGATGTCGCGGGGCGATGGCATGGACGGATCCTTCGCAGGCGGTGCCGTCGGCGTCGTGCCGACTGCTACACGAAGTATACCAATGCCGGCCACGCTGATCGCGGCGGGGGCGCGTCAGTCGCCGATCCGGCCGCGCAGCCGCTTGGTTTCCGAGCGGTGGCGTTTTCCTGCGAGCCGTTTTTTCACGACCGACCGCGGCGTCTTCGTCGGCCGGCGTTTCTTCGGGGCCACGAGCGCGCGGGCCACGATGGCGGACAGTTTTGCGAGGCAGTCGGCGATGTTGCGCGGCTGGTCGCGGTGTTTCTGGCTCGTGATCAGAAGCGCCCCATCGCGGGTGAGCCGGGGCCGTTCATGCTCCAGCAGCCGGCCCCGCACGTCTTCCGGCAGATAGGGCGAATGCCGGGCATCGAACCGCAGCACGGCCTTGCTGCTCGTGCGGTTGACATGCTGCCCGCCCGGCCCGCTCGACCGCACAAACTGCCACTCGAGCGCCGCGGCCGGAATCACGACCCGGCCGACACGGACCTCTTTTTCCTGCGCCATCGGGTGTAGCCTGGGGTGAAAGCGCCTTTCGTGGAGGAGTGATCATGCGGAGTATACGGGCGATGCTCGCGGTGGCCGTGATCGCTACCGCCGTCGGGGTGCCTGCAGCCGATCTGCCCGATCTTTCCACGAGGGCGGGCGAAGACTGGGGGGCGTTTCTCGGGCCGACCGGAAACGGCCGCAGCGGTTGCACGGGGATCGCGACGCCCTGGCCGGCCGCAGGGCCCCGCGTGGCCTGGCACGTGCCCCTCGGCGAGGGCTACTGCGGCCCGGCGGTCGCACGAGGCAGGCTCGTGGTGTTCGATCGTGTCGCCGATCGTATGCGCACGCGGTGCTTCGAGGCCGAGACCGGCACGCCGCTCTGGGAAGTGTCGTACGTGAGCGACTACCGCGACACGTTCGGCTACGACGGCGGGCCGCGGGCGGCACCGGTGATCCACGGCGACCGGGTGCTCACGTTCGGCCCCGAGGGCAGGCTCGAGTGCCGATCGCTCGCCGACGGTGCGAGCCTGTGGAGCATCGACACCGCGGCCGACTATCACGTCGTGCAAAACTTTTTTGGCGTGGGGGCGGCGCCGCTGGTGGTGCGGGTGGGCGGCGATGACCTCGTCGTGGTGCAGGTCGGGGGTAGCCCGCCGGGCTCATCGCCTGCGGCGCCGGAGCGGCTCGATCTCGTGAAAGGGCTCGACAGCGGGCTCGTGGCCTTCGACCTCGCCACGGGCCGCGAGCGGTGGCGGTGTTCGAGCCAGCTGGCGAGCTATGCGGCGCCTGTGCTCGCCGCGATCGACGGCCAGCCACGGATCGTCGCTTGGATGCGGGCCGATCTGCTCGTGGTCGATCCCGCATCGGGGGCGGTGCTCACGGAATTTCGCTGGCGGGCCGATGAACTCTTCAGTGCGATCGCGGCGAGCCCTGTCGTCGCAGGCGACGAAGTGCTGCTCTCCGAGTGTTACGGGCCGGGAAGTGTGATGCTCGACCTGGCGGGCGGCGATCCGCGGGTGGTCCGCCGTGATCGCACACCCCGGCCGAGATCGGCGCTCATGGCCCACTGGGCGACGCCGATCGTTCACGATGGGCACCTCTATGGCTCGAGCGGGCGGAATGCCGGCGATGCGCTCGCGGTGTGCGTCGAGTGGACGAGCGGAAGAGTGCGGTGGAGCGAGCCGGGCCTCGGCCGCGCGAGCATGGTGCTCGTCGACAAGCACCTCGTGATTCTCGGCGAGTTCGGCGATCTCGTGCTCGCCCGGGCCACGCCGGAGCAATTTCACGAGGTGTCGCGGGCGAGGCTCGTCGCAGATGACAGCACGCCGCTGCTGTCACCGCCCTGCTGGGCGGCGCCGGTCGTGGCCCGCGGGCTGCTCTTCGTGCGCGGGGCAGGGCGGCTTGTGTGCATCGATCTCATCGCGAACTGAAGCCACCTCGACGCTCCGGAAAAATGGCCGCGACTTTGGCAAGCAGCACATGCGTACAGCGTCGCGCGCGGTGTGAGAACTTCATCTGGACAGTCGGCGAGACGCCGTCTCATACTCCTCGTCGTTCAAGGCGGGCCTTCGCAACTGCGGGCCGTAGCAGTCTCCCCGGACAGGAGAGCGTTCGAGTCATGGTGCATGCGTCGATCAGTGAATTAACCACGTTTCGTTGGGAGCTTCCCGACGAACTCGACCACCTCGCTCGGCACGGATTCGAGGCGATTTCGCTGTGGCGAACGAAGGTGTCGGATATCGGCGTGGCAGCGGCCAAGGCACTCCTTCAGCAGGCGGGCGTGCGGGCTTCGAGTCTGCAATGGGCCGGTGGATTCACTGGCGGTGAGGGGCGATCGTTTTGCGAGAGCGTCGATGATGCCCTGGAGGCGATCGACGCCGCGGCCGAGCTCGAGGCCGACGTGCTCGTGGTGCACAGTGGCTGCCGCGGCGGCCACACGCGAAGTCACGCCCATCGGCTGCTCGCCGATGCCCTCGACGTCGTGGCCCCTGAGGCCTTTGCTCGCGGCGTCACGCTGGCGGTCAAGCCGATGCACCCCGGGGCGGCCGCCGGGGGTAGTTTCCTCACGAGCCCGGTCGCGGCAGCGGAATGGGTCGAGCGATTCGACCATCCGGCCGTGAAGCTGGCCCTCGATCTCTGGCACTTTGGCCACGACCGCAGCCTCATCGGCCAGGTTGGTCGCCTCGTGCCGCTCACGGCACTCGTCCAGGTGGCCGATGGTCGCGGCGCCCCCCTTCCCGACGCCGAGCGACTGCCGCCGGGGCAGGGCACGCATCCGCTGTCGGCCCTCGTAGCGGCGTTCGTCGAGCACGGCTACGCCGGAGCCGTCGAGTTTTCCGCCGTCGGCGAGGTCGTGGAGTCACTCGGATACGACGAGGTGCTGCGGCAGGCCAGCCTCACCGCCACGGCGTGGAACCGACTCATCCGCGTGCCTGCCTAGGCCGACTCCTCCTGCTGGAGCAGCCAGGTAGGCGAGGGGGTCGGCGAACGCTCGACGAGCCTTGGGCCTCCAGGTAATCCTGTTCGGCACGGCGGTTGCCGCGTTGTGGGGCAGGCGTCTTGCTTGCCGTAGGACAGGCTTCAGCCTGTCATGCCTCAACTCGCCCAACCCGGCTTCGGGGTTACCCCGTACCGTCTCGCCGGACGTTCGCCTCCGCCCTCCAGGCTTCG
>JBMLMS010000094.1:0-3359 GCA_049243925.1 Pirellulales bacterium | reverse complement strand
TTGCGGAAGTGCCATTGACCGGGCTACCCCTGAACTGACGCCGGCGCTCGTGGAGGCGGCCCGCCAGCTGCGTGTGAAGAAGCAGCAGGCGGAGATGGCCGAGGCCGGCCCGCAGACGCTCGTCGTAGGACGGTCACAGGAGTCGGTCGCGGTGGATGGCAAGGCCGACGACTGGACGAAGGCGACGTTCGTGCCGATCGCCGACGGGCTGAAGGGAGCGGTGCAGGTGAGCGGCGACCGGCTCTATGGGGCCGTGATCGCCAGCGGCAACGCCCGCTATGCCGACTATCTCGCCAACGTGGCGGCGGTCGACAAGCTGCTCTTCAAGGGGGGCGGCGCGCTTGACCTGCAGCTGGGTGTGAATCCTCAGGCCGATCCGAAACGGGAGAAGCCCGCCGTGGGCGACCTACGGCTGCTCGTGGCCCGGGTGAAGGGCAAGCCCAAGGCGATGCTCTATCGGCAGGTGGTGCCGGGCACGCAGGAGCCGGAGCCGTTCATCTCGCCAGTGAAGCGGGTGAACATGGACCGCATCGACGACGTGAGCGATGCGGTGCAGGTGGCGGCCTCGCCGCTGAGCCCGGCGCCGGGGAAGTATGCCGACGAGGTGGTCTACGAGTTTTCGGTGCCGCTGGCGACGCTCGACCTCGTGCCGAAGCCTGGCTTGAGCCTGCGGGGCGACCTCGGCGTGCTGCGGGGTGACGGCATCGAGACGGCTGCCCGCGTCTATTGGCACAACAAGACGACCACGTTCGTCAGCGACATCCCCGGCGAGGTGGAACTCAATCCCGGCCTCTGGGGCGAGGTGCTCTTCGAGGCCCGCGAGTGAGAAAAAAGCGAACGCAGCTCGGGCTCATGCCTTGGTCAACCGCACTTCGATCTTCTGCAGATAGATTCGGGTAAATCCCTCGAAGCCTGAGTCGATTCCGGCGAGGAGCCAAAGCCTTCCCTGCCGGTCCGAACTCACGTTGGCGGTGTGGGTGACCTGCCGGACGATGGAGGCATACGGCGTGGGAACCCCTCCCTCCCCAGGAGCCAGACCGTTGGCGATGTTGCCGGCGACCGTCGCGGCGTTGCCTCCCTGACCTTGGTTGCCCTTGTCGACGTTCAACCGAACGTTGTTGTATTGGTCGACGACCTTCTGGGGCTCGCTGCTGCTGCCGCCCGCCTTGAGAAAGACACTCTCGGCCGGCGAGCCGCCGACGCCCATGAGCCCGCTCGGAGCGTTTGATGCGAGGGTGATCTCGAAGGCGAGTTGGTAGGAAGTGTTTGGCAGGATTCCGTCTGCCGCGTTGAGCTGCCGCGTCATGTAGAGGAAGAGGTCGTCCGAACGATTCTTTCCCTGCAGCATGAAACCGTTGCCGGCCCCCACCTCGGCGGGAAGGGGCCTCAGCCCCAAGTCGAGTTCGTAATCTACGTCGGGGTTCGACGGTAGGTCCGCCGCGCCCGCCACCCAGCCGTCGGCGCCGGCGTTGAAATCCGTCGTCAGTGTCACCACGCCAGCGATCTGCGGCGACCGCACGACTGTGATCCGCTGCGGCGGAATGATGCCGATCGAAGACGGCAGCGTCGTCTGGGTGCCGCCCGTAGGTGCCGTGTTTCGCCTCACGCCCCGTGTCGTGCCACCGAGGTTCTGAGCCGTGAAGATGTTCGATTCATCCAGCGCGGCGGCCACGACCGCGGCACGAGAGTGTGGGAAGGCGGCGAATGCCGCCGCGCGGACGAAGGCCCTGCCTGCGGTCGTCGTCGGGGCATACCACCACGTCTCCACCTGTGATCCGCTGCTTTGGCCACCGGACACGATCACGCGATCGGCGGCGTCGCCTGTGCCCGGCAGCCTGGCCACGAAGACGCCGCGGTTGAAGGAGGCGGCAAGCGGGTTAAAAGCGGCGATCCGAGTGGGGGTCGCTGCCGCTGCATTCTGCACTGCGACGGTGGCTCGGATGCCCGCCCCACTGCTCGCGACGATCTCGAAGACGCCATCGCGAATCTCCGACTCGAGCACGTTGCCTGTGAACGTGCCGAGGTCGGCCGTGGCGAGCCGGACGCCCCCAATGAATCTTGGCCCGAACGGCTGAAACTGCCGGGCGTGAACGTTGGCCACGGGATCGACCGCGCCGGGTGTGACGGTGAACACGCGAACGAGATTGCCGCGCGCCCCCTGCGCCGCCACGATCGCGACCTTTCCGGGGCCGGTCACGGCCCCTGCCGCCACTTCCACGCCGCCAGTGAACGCGTTGCCGAATGGCCGCGTTCGGTAGGCCGGCAGTTCGACGCCCGCCTGCGTGAACACCCTGATCTCACCCAAGCGGCCAGCCCCCGGCCCAGTGATGATCTCTTCGATGCCGTCACCGGTGACGTCGCCGGTAGACACCCGCACGCCCCCCCTGAACGACCGTTCGTAGGCCATGAACTGCACTCGCACGGCTCCCGTCACGGGATCAAGCACGCGCACGAGCGGCGTGGATCGCGCGCCCCAGTCGTTGCCGACGATCACGGCGGTGGTGGTGGCCGTGAGCGGGGCGTCGCCGCTAGCAGCATCGAGCGCCAGCCGCGACTCGAGACGCTCGAGGGCGTGCAGGTTTCGGTCGCGGGGATGGGACAACAGGGATGGGATTGAATCTGGCTGCATTTCCTTTTCACTCCTTATCACGGTCACCCCAGGGACTGAAGCCTGGCGACGTCGGCCAGATCTTGGGGACGGCCGGTCGCCCGTTTGTTCTCCACGAGATGCCGCAGCGAAAGCATGTTGAAGGCGATACCACTCACCACGCACGGCACTTTTTCTGCCCACGCATCATCGAAGGCCACGCCGTCGATCGTGGTCAAGAAATCGATCCGGTTTGGAGGCAGACCGATTTGGTAGACGACGTCGGGCTGCGTGAAAGATTCTGGAGACACGCGGCTCCTCGGTGCCCCGAATTGTTCCAAGGCACGCCACAGGCGGGCGGCGTTGGCAGGGGTCGACCGAACCCACAGATCAATGTCGCCGGTGGCGCGAGGAATTCCGTGACCGGCGACCGCATACGCGCCGACAACGAGAAACTCAACGCTTTCTGCAGCCAAGGCTTTCAACATCTCGGCGAAGTCGCGATTCATCCCACGGCTTTCCGCTAAAGGCCCAGGCGGTGACAGTGATCGGCCACATCATCTCGATCCGTTCGGCTGGTGTCATTGCAGCGCAGGCATCGGGCTCCTTGTCGCCTCGGCTGCCGACCCACTCGGCTGCGGTCGCTGCACGCGCCGTTTCGCCGGTGTGATCCTGCCCAGAAGACTCGTGTGGTAAAGCCGACATTTGCATCGATTATACATCACTCGCGACAAACATGCGAAAAGAGCGTCGTCCCACTCCTGATCGTCAC
>JBMLMS010000093.1:0-2880 GCA_049243925.1 Pirellulales bacterium | reverse complement strand
CCGGCCCCGGATCGGTGATCAGCGCCCAGCGTCCCTCGCCCTCCGCGGCATCCCGACTGACGACGTCGCCCAGGGCCGTCGAGAACCAAAGGCGGCCCCCGGTGGTTCCGAGTGGCTCATGCAGCAACCACCCCGCTTCCCCATAGGCCGGCTGCCGGTCGATGACGAGCCGCCCGTCCCGCACGGCACCGATCGCACCGGTGAGGAACGACGCCCAGAGCGTGCCCTCATCGTCGAGCATCAGCCGATGCACCCGCGGCGGGCCGCTGAGCGACAGCCCCTCGGGAGCGACCTGCCGAAAATCGATGCCGTTGAACCGGGCGACACCGCAGTTGCTCGTGCCGACCCACAGGTAGCCATCGGCCGTGCGCGACACCGACACCACCGCGTTTTCCGGCAGGCCGTCGTCGGTCGTCCAGGCCGTCACGGAATGCTCGCGGGTGAGAATGCGGTCGGCGGCCTCCGCGGGCGCGGCGCCGCCCACGGTCATGGCGATCGCCAGCGCGGCGGTCGCGCCCGCAACGACTGGCCTCGAACGTCCCCGCATGCGACTGCACGCGACCGTTTCATGGCGACCGGCGCCGACGGAGTTCGTACAACGCATGCTCATCGCGGCCGGTGTCTCCAAGGCGATTCCTAGGATACCGCCGGGCAGCGTCGAAGCAGGCCGTCGGCGCGATCAGCGGCTTGCCTCCACCATGACGACTGACTCTGTGCCTGACGGCTCCCGCGGCCCGCCCGTGGCGATTCCAGCCTGCAACGGCCGGCCATGCCCGTCGCTCTGGGCTGGCGACCCCCCTCCCTTGTGGGAGGGTTGAGGCGGTGGGGGCTCGTCTGCAACGAAAACGAGGTGCGAAAAAATTCTGCCCCTCATCGCTTTGAACGATGGTGGCGACGCTGCGTCGCACTGGACTCGATAGAAGTTGGGGTTGGGATTCTCGCGGTCGCTTTAACTTTCGCGGAAGGGTTCAATCAAGAATCGTTCCACGGTCGTCGCTGGCCTCGCACTGCTCTGCATCGCCGCCTTCTCTGGCACCGCACTTGCCCAGAGAAACTCGGTGGCCACCAGCAATTGGAACTCCACCAGCACCTGGAATCCCGCGAGCGTGCCGACCGACGGCGTTGCCGTAGGCATCACCAACGGCAACACCGTCACCTTCCAGACGGGTGACTCTTGGTCGGGCGGCGGATGGGGGGCAGGACGTCGGTGGGCTGCTCATCAATGGAGCGCATAGCGGCCTGGGAGCCGTCACGGTCGCCAATGCCGCCCGATTCGGTGGCGACGGTTCACTCGCCGGCAATCTCGGGCTGCCGGCCGGTGCGTTGTTCGTCTTCAATCCAAGCGCCACGCTCGACGTGGCCGGGAGCGTGACGCTCGACAACTCCTTCAGCGTGGCAAGCCTCGTGAACGCCGACGGCTCGGCGATCGACTGGGTCGCGGTCGGCGACGGCACGTACACGCTCATCAATACGACATCCACGTTCAGCAGCATCGCGAACTTTGGCGCCGAAAACGCCGCCGACATCGGCGTGGCCCGTGAAGCCGCTGACTCATGTCATGAGTACAGTCGCAGAGTCTCCTGAGTCAATTCAAGGATAGGTTCCTATTCACGAGCTCTTGATAGAAACTCGTTCCATCAGTGGAGGCAGGTCATTCAGCGACGCAGTTCGATGCGGCGCACATCGGCAGTGCCATCGGTGGCGGGCAGGTGCAGGCGGAGTTGTTTCATGGCGCCCCGGTAGGCTGGGTTTTCGGAGAGTTTCAGGCCGTGTGTGTGCGGTTGTCCGTCGCCCGGCACGGTGAGGGGGATGATGATGGGCGGGGAGGAGGGGAAGGTTTTTTTCTTGCGGGCGGTTTCTTCGATGATGGCGGGACTGGGCACCTCCCAGGCGGGAAAGTCGGTGCGGTCGGCGGGTTCAAAGGGCTGGATCTCCACATCCACCTGGACGGTCGGTGTCGCCGCGGTGAAGGCAGCTTCGATCTCCAGGATCGGCGCGTCTGCGGCCTGCCAGTGGATCTCATCGGAAATCATCGTGCCACGCGGAGCGGCCTTGTGGGTGATCTTCAGCCCGTCGTGAATCGGCCACCCGGCATCCGTCGCGTTGTCGTAGATCCAGCCGAGGCGGTCGGAGGCGAACTTCCAGGCGAGTGGTTGACGCGGCTGCGCGCCGGCGTGGGCACGGATCTCTTCGAGCGTGCCGACGATGATGTGGGAGGTGTAGGCCAGGTCGATGTTGTGATCCAGGATGCGCATGGCTCCGGCCGTGAGATAGCCTGTCTGGCAGTCCTGCGGTCCGCCCGTGCCTTTGAGTTCATTGCCTCCCGCAAAGCCCCCGCCGAAGGAACACGTCTCGGGTTGGAAGAGGCCGACGCCCCAGCCCTCCTCGTTGACGAGGGCGGCCCAATGCTCCGGTGCATGCCACTTGGCCCACGCTGTGTGCGGCCAGCCTTTGACGTCGTCCTTGCCGACGATCGTGGTCGGCGGCGCCTCAGTGAAGGGGGCATCACCGAGATACGTGATTAGGCGATACCAAGGGCCATTGGTGTAGATCGCGGGCATCTCCTGGCTGCGGGCTGGATACTGCGTCTTGTCGAGCCGCCGGTTGATGATGCGGCCGCGCATCTCCACGGCGTTGTCACCCAGAAGCCGGTAGGTGGCCTCGAAGTCGCAGTCTGCCGGGATGTTGGCATGGGAGAACTGCATGGGGATGCAGCGCACACGCATGAAGTCATCCCCACGCTCGAACGCGGTCGTCCGCGAGGGCACGCGGGCCACGCTGCCGGCCTGAACTGGGTTCCACCCCAGTCCGGCCCAGGTCGGGTCGGGGGCTTCGCCATTCGGTCCGATGAAAGGCTGCGGTCCCGAGTAGAAGGAGAGT
>JBMLMS010000092.1:0-19788 GCA_049243925.1 Pirellulales bacterium | reverse complement strand
CTTCCTGCCGAGATGGCCTCCGGTGGGCAGGAGCCCGACGGATCCCGTGGCGTGGAGGCAGTCGAAAAGTGGTGGTGACTGCATTCCGGCCGACGGCCAGTGAGGTGTTGCTGGGGTGAACGGGACGTGCCTGCCTGCATCTCCGGTGCGAAGTGGTGCATCCACACCCGACGCCGCCGTGCTCGTCGTGCCACGCGCCGTCGGGTGTGCCGCGAGAGCGGGCCTCGCAGACGTCGAGACGTCGTGCGGAGTCGAAGCCGGGAAGGCCTGCTGGTTCGGGTTGGACGGGAACGAGGCATGGGGATCACGTGGGAAACGGACAGTGGGGATGACGTTCGAGACCGAAGGACAGGGGCTGGCTACCAGGCAAACCGCTTGTTGCGGCGGCGGTGGATACCGTTGGCCTGGGCGGGACCGCGGCTCGCTCGGGCATACCGAGGCTGCGAGGTGCGACGCGACTCGTGGTTGCTTTCACGACGGTCGCGGATGCGAAGCGACGAGTAATCGATCGCTGCGTCGTCGGCGTAAGACGGGGCTGACATGGCAAGCTACTCCTTGAAAAACAGGCTGGTTTGAGAAGAAAAATCGAACCGAAACAGACTCGTTCAGACCGGACTCCCGCACACTCAACGGGCTCCCGCGAACACGGCCGAGCCGTCACGCAGGCGGCGGGCCTCGACGCACAGGCTCGTCAGGCTGTCGCCATCACACACACCGGGCAGATAGAGCCAGGCACCCAACTGACGGGCCCAGAGCTCCTCGTCGACGTTGTCTTCCGAGCCACAGATCACGAGCAGCGTGCCCGGACGAGCAGCCATCTCCTCGGCGATCTCGACCGAGTCGCTCACGCGGTCACCGAGTGGCGACGCGATGTCGACGATCACGAGCTGGAAGTCACGATCGATCGCCTGACGGATCTCGCCAGACGTTTCGGGCGACGCACACTCGAGCCACCCGGCGAGTTCGACGGCCGCTTCGAAGCGACGCCGGCGAGCCGAGTCACCCGACACGACGAGGCAGTCGAGCATGGCCGTCCGCCGCGTCGAACGCGGCAGCATGCCACTCGTAGCCTCGGGGGCGAACACTTCGGAAGTGATCCCCACTGCTGCAACCATCATCATTTTGCATCTCCTTTGAAACAGGTCGGCGTCGCATGGCTTCGTGACACTCGCGTGTCCACTCGCTTGCGACACCGACAAGGAAATGCACTGCCCGTGCCAAACCCCGCACGGGCTCTCGATCCAGGCGCGCAACGCCTGATCAGTGCTCGAGTTGCGCCCGTGAAAAAATTTTCAGTGCGGGCTGCGTGCGACTTTCACGCCCTCACCAGGCTGGTGTGGCGAGCGCGGCCCCCGGAGGGCCCGAGCGATAAAAAAGCCTTGTTTTCCAGCACCAAACCAGCTTCTCACCACGCCGGTGAGCGGCTCACCGGAACGGTGGGTCACCTCGCGCCGGGCGCGAGGCGATGCTGGAGTCGGCCAAGCTCGACCGAGCCCCAGTGCCGGGAGTCGCAACTGGCCCCGGGAGCGTCGCCGAGGACAAACACGTCGGCACTGCCGAGCGACCACTGAATCGTGCCAGACGCAGGGGGCAGATGATGAATATCGCGCCACGCGACCACGTCTTCGATCGTCACTCCACCCGTGGGCGAAGCCGATGCACCGACGCGCACTTCGAGCTCCGTCACCGCCCCTGACCCACGCCAGGGCCGCTCGAGCATCCACCTCGCTGGACCGCCTGACGGCAGGCACGCCCGGTGGCCAATCGGGGTCGGCGCTGGCCACGCGGCCGCCACAAACGCCCCATCGAGCCGGCCCACGACAACCGCATGGCGGCCCGGCCGGCAGAGTGTGATCCGCACCGTACAGTCGGCCACGCGGGCCTCGATCGACACCCACGTTGCTGCACGGACTGCGCCACCGACATCGATCACGGCCGCCATTCCCACATCGCGCACCGGCATGAGGACACGGCGTTCGTCGGGTGCAAACGGCACGTCATCGAAGACGGGATCGGGAAGCACGAGCCGCACTATATCGTCGGTCTCATGGCGGGAGACAGGGGCCACGGGAATCGCTACCTCGGCCAACACACGAGGTGGCTTCACGACAGTCTCGCCATCGACGATGAGGTCACCGGCGACGATCTCGAGGGCCTCGCCCGGGAGCCCCCAGACACGCTTCACAGCGACCGTCCCATCCGGTGCCACGAGCGTCCAGCGTTCAAACCGCCGCGGCCGCCGCCAGCGATCGACGATCGGAAAGGCGTCGGTCGCAGCCACGTCACCTGGCATCAATCCTGGCGCCATCGAGAGCCCCTCGACCTCCCAGCGTGCCGGTCGAGCCAGCCAGCCGCCGGCGATCGCGCACACCACAGCGGCCAGAGCAATGAAACGCTTCATCGCCGCAGTATCGCACGGAGGGAGGCGAGGGGTTGCCCCTGCCATTGAGCCGGCGTAGCTGACCAGCGCAGCCAGGATGGCGGAGCGCAGGCAGGTCCGAGCGAACGGAGCCCAGGGATGGGCGCAGTGAGCGTCCGGCGAGATGGTATGGGGCAACCGCGAGCCGGGTCGGGCGCGTCGAGCGGGCTACCGCGGCCGGATTTCCAGCAGCACGCTCTCGTTGTCGGTGCCACGGAGCGGCCACGACGCGATGCGGCGCACGACCACGTGCTTGGCGTAGCCCTGGTGCCGGGCTTCGGCCTTCTCGTCGTCCCACCGCGGGCCTTTCACGACCAGCATCCGGCCGTATTGGGCCGCGATCGGCTCGAACCACGAGAGCAGCTTCACCAGCGGCGCCACGGCCCGGACGACAAGCGTGTCGAAGCGATCACCGCGGGCCGCCGCCGCCTTGACGATCGCCTGCCCGGCTGCCTCGTGCACCGGCAGCGTCAGCCCGGCCTCCCGAACGATGTCCGCGACCGCCCGGGCCTTCTTTCCCACGCTGTCGCAGAGCTCGACCCGCAGATCTGGGCGAAGAATGGCCAGGACTGCCCCTGGCACGCCTCCACCCGTGCCCACGTCGAGCACGTGCTCGCCACGGGCGAGGTGGGGTTCGATCGCGGCCGCGTCGGCGACGTCGCGCGAGACGAATTTCTCGACGTCGGTGTGCCGGGTGAGATTCAGCCGCTCGTTCCAAGACCACAGGCTCGCCGCATACGCGGCGAGCCTGTGGCTCGAATCAATAGGCAGCACGAGGCCCAGTCGCTCCGCTTCATCGGCGATCGACCGCGCGAGCGACTCGGACATCACTTGATGAACAGCATCTCGCGGTACGTGGGCAGAGGCCAGAGATCATCCGGCAGGATCGTCTCCATCTGGTCGGCCGTCTCCCGCAGACTGAGCATCGCTGGAATCACGTCGTTGTAGAAGTGCTTCACCTCGGCCTGCAAATCAGCGGCACCGTGATGGGCCAGGGCCTTCTCGAGCGCCTCGATCCCGCCTTCGAATTCGCCCACGAGCTTGGTGAGCTTGTCGAGCGTGCCCATGTGCACCGCCTGCCCGAGGCTCTTGAGCTTCGTGGCCGTGTCGACGAGCTCACCTTGATAGCGGTAGCCGGCGGGCAGAATCATCGTCTTGGCGATCTGCAGGGCGGCCTGAGCCTCGGTGTTGATGTCCTTGCAATACCGCTCCATGTAGATGTCGTAGCGGCTGCGGACCTCGCGCTCCGAGAGCACACCATACTTCTCGAAAAGCGCGATGTTTTTCGGCGCCACGAGCACGTCGAGCGCCTCGGGCGTGGCCTTGAGATTTGGCAGGCCCCGCTTCTTCGCCTCGTCGTGCCACTCCTGCGAGTAGCCGTTGCCATTGAAGATCACCGCCTTGTGCTCGCCGATGATCTTTTGCAGCAGCTTTTCCACCGCCCCGGCCAGCTTCGACTGGTCGCCGCCGGTGGCCTTTTCAAGCTCCGTGGCGATGTAATCGAGGCTCTCGGCCATGATCGTGTTGAGTGCCACGAGTGGCCCCGCGATCGACTGGCTCGCGCCCACGGCCCGAAACTCGAACTTGTTGCCCGTGAAGGCGAACGGGCTCGTCCGGTTGCGGTCGCCGGCGTGCTTCGGCAAAGACGGCAGCGTGTCGACACCCACCGTCAGCGTGCCCGACGACTTCGAGCTTGTGGCCTTTCCCTTCTCGATCTGCTCGAACACGTCGGCGAGCTGCTCGCCGAGGAAGATCGAAATGATCGCCGGCGGAGCCTCGTTGGCGCCCAGCCGATGGTCGTTGCCGCTGGCGGCGACCACCGCCCGCAGCAGGTCGGCGTGGAGATGCACGGCACGAATCACCGCCGCGCAGAACACGAGGAACTGCATGTTGGCGTGCGGCGTCTCGCCCGGCTCGAGCAGATTGCCGAGCCGGCAGCCGAGCGACCAATTGACGTGCTTGCCCGAGCCGTTGATGCCGGCGAAGGGCTTCTCGTGGAGCAGGCAGGTCATGCCGTACTTCTGCGCCACCCGCGTCAACATCTGCATGATCGACTGCTGGTGGTCGGTCGCGATGTTGGCGTTTTCGTAGAGCGGTGCGATCTCGTATTGGCTGGGAGCTACTTCGTTGTGCCGCGTCTTCACCGGCACGCCGAGCTTGAAGAGCTCACGCTCCGCGTCGAGCATGAAAGCCAGCACACGCTCGGGAATCGCCCCGAAATACTGGTCTTCGAACTCCTGGCCCTTCGGGGGCTTTGCACCGAACAGTGTCCGGCCGGCCATCACGAGATCCGGGCGGGCAAAGTAGAAGTTGCGGTCGATGAGGAAGTATTCCTGCTCGGGACCACACGAAGCCGACACCTGCCCCACGTCTTTGTGCCCAAAGAGGGCGAGCACGCGGCGGGCCTGCTTGTCGACCGCCTGCATCGAACGCAAGAGCGGCGTCTTCTTGTCGAGCGCCTCGCCCGTCCAGGAGCAGAACGCCGTGGGGATGCAGAGGGTGGTGCCGTTGGGGTTGTCGAGGATGTAGGCCGGGCTCGTCGGGTCCCAGGCGGTGTAGCCGCGGGCCTCGAACGTGGCCCGCAGCCCGCCCGACGGAAAGCTCGAGGCGTCGGGCTCGCCCTGGATCAGTTCCTTGCCCGAGAATTCGGCGATCGCATCGCCGTCGCCAGTGGGCGTGAGGAAGCTGTCGTGCTTTTCGGCGGTGAGACCGGTGAGTGGATAGAAGACGTGGGCGTAGTGGGTGGCGCCCTTTTCGATCGCCCAGTCTTTCATGGCGAGCGCGACGGCGTCGGCGATGCCCGGGTCGATCGGTTTGCCCTGCTTGATCGTGGCCTGCAAGGCCTTGTAGACGCTCTTCGGGAGGCGGTCCTTCATGACCGTGTCGCTGAAGACGTTGGCCCCGAAGATTTCGCTCGTCGGCGTCTCGCGGAAGTTCCACGCATGACCGTTCGACTTGTAGTTATTGATGGCGGCGACGGCACTGGCACGGGCTAGGGTCATGGAATAGATCCTTCTACGCTGGGGCGCGAGAGCGCCGGAGAAAAAGGCTGGCAGGATGGATGCCCCCGCCGCAGCCAGAAGGAAGATTTCTGCGGCACGGGCAGACCGGACTGGTCGCCACGCAAATTACAGGCGCGCCCCGGGCAGTTCAAGTAGCCGCGGCGGCTCCGGCTACCGCGACACTGTCGTCCGCGACTGCGGCCGAGCCGCCGGCCGCGGGACAGACCGCCGGGCCGCGTCGACGGCTGTTTCGAAGAACGGATCGGAGGCCGGCTGGGCCGCGGTTCCGACGAGCGCCACTCCGCCCACGGGCCGGGCCACGGAGTGCACGGCCAGATGAGGCTCGACGCCGATGCCGCTGTAAGGGTGACCGTTGGGCGAATAAAACTTGGCGGTCGTCAGCCGCATGCCGACACCGGCCGAATCGAGCGGGAAAATGCCCTGGATTGAGCCTTTGCCGTAGCTGCGGGTGCCCACGATCGTGCCACGGGCGTGGTCGCGGATCGCACCCGCGAAGATCTCGCTCGAACTGGCCGACTCACCGTCGATCACCACCACGAGCGGCATCCGCCAGGTGCCGGGCCGGCTGGCCGTGTAGTTGAAGTCTTCTTCGGGGCTCCGGCCGCGGGTTGCCACGACGAGGCCCCGCTCGAGGAACAGATCGGCCACGTCCACGGCAGCGGACAAGAGCCCGCCGGGGTTGCCACGGAGATCGACGACGAGCGACCGCATTCCGGCCACGTCGAGCCGACGCAGGGCGGCTTCGAGGTCGGCGGCCGTCGTCTTTTGAAACGAGCTGATCTTGAGGTAGGCCACGCCGGCGGCGGGGTCGGCCATACGCACATCTTCGATGCTCGGCACCTCCACATGCTCGCGGCGCACCGTGATGGCCCGGGCTGGCGACGGAGCACGGAGCACGGCGAGTGTCACGAGCGAACCCGGGGCGCCCTGGAGCAACTGGGCGGCCTGATCGACACCCATGCCCCCGATCGGCCGACCGCCCACACCCACGAGGTGGTCGCCGGCGCGGATGCCGGAGCGTTCGGCGGGGCTGCCGGGAATCACATGCACGACGAGAAGCCCGTCGCTCGCCGCCTTCAGCTCCACACCGAGTCCGACGAAATTCCCCTCGATCTGGGCGTAAAGGTCATCGAGCTGGCCCGTCGTGAGAAACGCCGAATACTCGTCGAGGCTTCCCATCGCCGCCGCCGTCATTTCCAGAAGGGTGACGGTCGTGGGCACGCCGAGCGTGGTCTTCGCGATGCTCGCGACCCAGACGGCGAACGCTTCGGCTTCGACCTGCGATGCCACCGTACGGCCCGCTGCCAGCTGGGCGATCTGCTCGCGGTAGACGCCGCGAGACGCCGCATCACCAGCCTGCACGTGCTGCGCCGCGAAGACTGGCTCATCGATCGCCACGTCCATGGCCAGCATGCCCCGCGAGACGATGCGGGCGAAATTCGGGGCCTCGAAATGGTGGGATGCGATCCGGGCCAGCACCTCTGCATACAGCCGGCGGGCATCCGATTCGGTGAGCTTGCCGAGCTGCGTGCGATAGGCCGTCTCGTTGTGCCGCCGGGTGAGATCGCAATGAATCTTCGCGAGGTCGTAGCGCTTCTGCAGCTCCGGGGCCAGCGTGCCTTTGCGGGCTGCCGATTCGCAGACACTGACAAGGTCGGGCCAGCGGCCCTCTCGTTCGAATCGCGACGCCTTCGCCGCCAGGTCTTCGGGCGAATCACCGGCGGGGCCGGCCACGGGAGACGACCAGCCGAGGGCGGGCTGATCGGCAGCCAGGTTGCCAACCGGGCTCAATACCCCGACGCAGATCGTCAGCAGGCAGAACAGGCTAGCCCGCAGCACCAGGCTGGCAGGGGACGTCGAGGGGCTGACGACGTTCACGAGGGCAATCCGTTCGCGTGAGGCCGCATCCTGTCGCGGCAAGCAGCGGTTTCTCCGTCAACCGCCTGCGATTATGGATCACGATTTTCCCCCGGTCAAAAAACCATGCACTGCGTTCGGAAAAATTCCGGGCCTCGATCCGGACAATTGGAACGACCGGCAGAGCTTGCCCGATCGGCCACACCGCGCAGGCCGCGAGGCTCTCAGGCGACGGCCCGGGCATGTGCGGCGAGCACACGATCGGCGAAGGCTGCGGGCGTGCACATGTCGGCCATGCGGTGCCTGGCCGACGCGCCCAACTCGGCGAGCCGCCCGCGGTCGGCGTGCAGGCTGCGGATGGCGGCGGCGAGCACGGCCACGTTTTCGCGCGGCACGACCAGCCCGTCCCGGCCAGTGCGCACCATTTCTTTCATGCCGCCGGCGTCGCTCACCACCGGACAGGTGCCCGCGGCCATCGCCTCGAGCAGAGCCCGGCAGAGTCCTTCGTGCCGCGAGGGCATCGCGAACACATCGAACGCGCCGGCCAGGCTGCCGGCTCCGCCCACCCGCCCGGCCATGTGCAGCCGCCCCCGCCACCGCCCATCCGTGGCCAGCCGTTCGACCCGCCGATCGGTCACTTCGCCGATCACGAGCCAGTGCGTGTCGGCGAGGTCACGACACTCGAGCCCTGCCCGCAGCAAGAGATCGGTGCCCTTCACCGGCCGCACGTGGGCGATCGTGCCGACCACGAAGGCATCGGCAGGCACGCCGAACCGCCTGCGGATCTCGGCACGCGATCCAGCCGTGAGCGGATCGAGCTGATGGACGCAGTTGTAAACGGTGTGACACCTGCCGGCGTTGATACCGGCTGCCACGAGCCCGCCGGCGACGGCATCTGATTCGCACGCATGAAGCCTGACTCGCGGGGAAAGAAACGTGAGATGGTTGGCGGGATCGAGCCGTGAGGGCGGCGTGGAAATGCCGCGAAACGACACGATCACCGGCGCCTGGCGGAGGCCGACCGTCGCGAGCACCGCGGCTGCGAGCGCCTTGGGTGAGAATGCATGCACGACATCGGGGTGCAGCCTCGCGATCACCCGGCGCAGCCGGGCTGCCGCGCGGAAGTCGAGCTTCGCCTGCGGGTCGAACGGTTCGCTCACGCAGAGGCGACCGCTGGTGGCGTGGGTCGGCGGAAACCACGGATAGTGCAGGGCCGCGACGTCGCCCTCCCGGCGGGCGAGTTCGTCGACGAGCAGCGGCGGCGCGTGGACGAGAAGACGCTTCATGGCTGGCCTGGCACGAGCGGGTCGGGACGGCAGGAATACCCCTTTTGGACTGGAAAACGCAATGCACGTTTTACCCACGATGTAGACTTGGGGCATGCCGCTTCCGACCGTGCATCCGGACGACCCTCCAGGGCCCGATCCCCAGCCCACCCAGGTGCTGCTCGACCGCGTTCGCGACGGCGACGAGGCCGCCATCAACGGCCTGCTCGCGCGGCATCGCGAGGCGATCAAGCGGATGATCGACCGCCGCATGGACCGCGTGGTGCAGCACCGCGTCGACGCCAGCGACATCGTGCAGGACGTGATGCTCGAAGCCAATCGGCGGCTCGGCGACTATCTCGCCAATCCGACGATGCCCTTTCAGCTCTGGCTGCGGCACATGGCCCGCGATCGGCTGATCGATGCCCACCGCCGCCACCGGGTCGCGGCAAATCGCAGCGTCGATCGCGAGGTGTCACTGTCCGCCGGCGGCGGCGACGACCGCTCCGCGGCCGATGGCGTCGCCGGGATCGCCGATCGCGAACTGACGCCCGCGGCCGCAGCCACCTGGCACGAACTGGAACGCCGGTTTGCGGCGGCGGTGGAACAGCTCGAGGACGACGACCGCCAGATCGTGTTGTTGCGGCATTTCGAGCACCTCTCCACGGCCGATGCGGCCGCGGCGCTGGGACTGTCGAAGCCCGCCGCCGGCATGCGGTATCTGCGGGCCATGCGGCGGCTGCGGGTGCTTCTCGAGGGCGGCGGCTGAGCCCGGAGAGGCCGCGGGCTCCGCTGTGCCTATCATGTCAGAGAATTGTCGTCTTGGCCGGTCGATTCGCCACCCCTGAGTGAAGCATGTCGCCTCACGTTTCGAGCACCATGACTTCGACATCGGGCCGACGGCTCGCCGTGGAGGCGCCGCTGACGGCGGAACAGGAGGAGCAGCTGGCGACGCTCGTAGACGAGCTGTCCGAGTCTCCGGCCGGTGGGGAACAAGAGCACCTGGAACGTCTGGTAGCCGATCATCCCGACCTGGCCGGACATCTCCGCGAACTCTTCGCCACCATGCTCGTGACCGACGCGGTCGCCGAACAATCCACAGTGTTCGAGCGTCGCCAGGGAGGCGTCGATCAGGTGGTGCTCGGTGAAGCCGCCATCTGGTCGGGCGGTCCGCGGTTCACGCCCGGCGTGACGCCCCTTCCGGCCACCCTCGGCGATTACGAGTTGATCGAGGAGATCGGCCGCGGCGGGATGGGCGTCGTCTACCGCGCCACGCAAAAGAGCCTCGGTCGCACGGTCGCCCTCAAGATGCTCCTGCGCCGCGACCTCGCCAGCCGGGCCGATCTCGCCCGATTTCGCAGCGAGGCCGAAGCCGCGGCCCGGCTCGACCATCCGGGGATCGTGTCGATCTTCGATGTGGGCGAGTGTGACGGCCTCCCCTTCTACAGCATGCGATTCATCGAGGGCACGACGCTCGCACGGCAACTGGCGGCCGGCCCCCTGCCGCCCCGTGAGGCCGCCACGCTGCTGGCGAAAGTGGCCGACGCCGTACAGGCTGCCCACGATCGCGGCGTCTTGCACCGCGACCTCAAGCCGTCGAACATCCTCATCGATGCGACGGGCCGGCCCCACGTCTCCGACTTCGGTCTCGCAAAGCGGCTCGAAGACGATCAGTCGGTGACGCACACCGGCGCGATCCTCGGCACGCCCTGCTACATGTCGCCGGAACAGGCAGCCGGCAGCCGCGGCGACGTCGGCCCCACGAGCGATGTCTGGAGCCTGGGCGCGATCCTGTATCAGATGCTCACGGGCCGGCCACCGTTCCAGGCCTCGAGCCCGATGGACACGCTCCTGGCCGTGCTCGAAACCGATCCGCCGGCTCCGCGCACCGTCGCGGCAGGTGTCGATCGCGACCTCGAGATGATCGCGCTCAAGAGCCTGCAAAAGCCCCAGGAACTCCGTTACGCATCGGCCGGTGGCCTCGCCGCCGATCTGCGGGCCTTTCTCGCCGGTGAGACGATCGCCGCCCGCCGCGGCGGCCTGGCCGACGTTTTTGCCCGGCTGTTCCGTGAAACACACCATGCCGTCGTGCTCGAAAACTGGGGCCTCCTTTGGATGTGGCACTCGGTGGTGATCTGCGCCCTGTCGGTGATCACCGACGTCTTGGCCTGGCAGGGCGTGACAAGCCGTTGGCCCTACCTCGCGCTGTGGGGCGGCGGACTCGCGCTGTGGGCGCCGATCTTCTGGGCGCTGCGGCATCGCACGGGGCCGGTCACGGCCGTCGAGCGGCAGATCGCCCACGTCTGGGGCGGCAGCGTGATCGCGAGCGTCTTGCTCTTCTGGGTCGAGGGGCTCCTGCACCTCGACGTGCTCACGCTCTCACCCGTGCTCGCGCTCCTGGCTGGGCTCGTGTTCTTCGCGAAGGCGGGCATTCTCTCGGGCGTGTTCTACGTGCAGGCCGCGGTGCTCTTCGCGACGGCGCTCGTGATGTGCCTCGTGCCTTCCTATCAGCACGTGATCTTCGGCATCGTGAGCGCCGTCTGCTTCTTCGTGCCGGGCTACAAGTACTTCCGCCAACGCCTCCGAGCGGAGTGAGGGACGGGCTGCCTGTGAGCGAGGCGGCGCGATGCAAAATGTGCCGGCTCGGGGCAGCCCCGTACCGTCTCGCCGGACGTTCGCCTTCGCCCTCCAGGCTACGGCTCACTCGGATGTGCCTGCGCTCCGGCATCCATGCCTCCGCTGGTCACATACGCCGTCTCAACGGTAGGGGCAGCCCCTCGCCTCCCCAATCGGAAGGCGAGGCGGCGGAGACGGTCGGTGCGATGCGGAAGAGCCGACGGGCAGATACGCGGCTTACACTGAGCGCACCATCAGAGTTGAGAATGAACTAGCGATCGCCCTCGGCGATGGAGCAGCGTACCGCCGGCTCTGACGCCGGGTTGGGCGAATTGACAAAGACAGTCTGAAGCCTGTCCTACGAAGAGGTGAACTCGAAGGGCTTTGGGAGGAAGTCGGCGAGCCGGAACGTGCCGCGGCCGTCGATCACGATCGCCGTGTCGGGGCCGCCGAACTCAGCGATCACCTGCAGGCACGCGCCGCAGGGCGCGATCTTGGCGACGGGCCGGCCGTCGCCGTCGCGGCAGGTGAGGGCGACGCGTGTCAGCCGGCGGCCGCCGGCCACCACCCCGGCACAGATCGCCGTTCGCTCGGCGCAGATCGTGAGCCCGTAGGAGCCGTTTTCGACGTTCGCTCCGACGTGGGGCGAGGGCGTCTCGGCAAACACGACCGCGGCGCCCACGTGCCAGCCGGAGTAGGGGGAGTGGGCCTGCTCGGCGGCCAGCCGCGCCAGGCCGAGCAGGTCGTCATCTGAGGGATTCGCCATGGCACGCGGTGCTCCACGGGATGATTCGACAAGGCTGTCTCGACGCTTATGATCAGCCCCGACAAGATACACGCTCTGCAGCCACGCGGACGGAAGGGAACGGGACAAGGCATGGCCACCCTACACGTGTCGACACACCCGCTCGTCGCGCACCACATGCTGGTGCTTCGCGACCCCGTCACCGAGCCGCCGGCGTTTCGGCGGGTGGTGCGGCAGCTTACTCGTCTTTTGGCCTACGAGGCGACGGCCACGCTCCCCACGATCGACGTCACGCAGCGCACGCCGCTCGCCGAGGCCCGGGGGCGACGGCTCGCCGACCGGATCGCGATCGTGCCCATTCTCCGGGCCGGCCTCGGCATGGCCGACGGCCTGCTGGAAATCATCCCCGATGCAGAGGTCTGGCACATCGGACTCTACCGCGACGAGCACACGCTCCAGCCCCAGGAGTATTACAACAAGCTGCCGCGCAACTGTGGCGCCACGCTCGCACTCGTCGTGGATCCGATGCTCGCCACCGGTGGCTCGGCGGTGCGCACCTGCGAGATCCTGCGTGACGCCGGGATCGGGCGGATCGCGTTCCTCGCGCTCATCGCCTCGCCACAGGGCGTGGCCGCGCTCGAGCGTGGCATGCCGGATGTCGCGATCCACGTCGCGGCCCTCGACGAAGGGCTCAATGACGTCGGTTTCATCATGCCGGGGCTCGGCGACGCCGGCGATCGTCAGTTCGGCACATCGCCTCACTGACCGGCCGTCTCCGGAGCATCTGCGATGAGGGCCGTCGATCTGATCCGGAAGAAGCGCGACGGCGGCAGCCTCTCGGCGGCCGAGATTCGCTTTCTGGTCGACGGCATCGCCACCGGCGCGGTGCCCGACTACCAGTGGGCCGCCTTCCTGATGGCCGTGGTGTGGCGGGGCATGGAGCGGGCCGAAACGGCCACCCTCGTCGAGGCGATGCTCCACTCGGGCACGGTGCTCGACCTCGGCGACATTCCCGGCCCGAAGGTCGACAAGCATTCGACCGGCGGAGTGGGCGACAAGACGAGCATCGTCCTGGCCCCGATCGTGGCCGCCTGCGGCGTGACGGTGCCGATGGTCTCGGGCCGTGGGCTCGGCCACACCGGCGGCACCCTCGACAAGCTCGAAAGCATCCCCGGCTTTCGCGTCGACATCGACCTCACCGCCTACCGGCGGATCGCTCGCGAGTGCGGCCTCGTGCTCGCCGGCCAGACGGCCGAGATCGCGCCGGCCGACCGGGTGCTCTACGCGCTCCGCGACGCGACGGCCACGGTGGAATCGATCCCGCTGATCACCGCCTCGATCCTCTCGAAGAAACTCGCCGAGGGCATCGACGCCCTCGTGCTCGACGTGAAGTGCGGCGACGGCGCGTTCATGAAGCGCGAGGAGGATGCCCGGGCCCTCGCGGCGAGCATGACATCGATCGGCCGGGCGCTCGGCAAGCCCGTGCAGGCCCTGCTCACGCGCATGGATGAGCCGCTGGGCCGCACCGTCGGCAACGCGCTCGAGGTCAAGGAGTCGATCGCCTGCCTACGGGGCGAGGGGCCGGCCGATCTCATGGAGGTGACGCTCGAACTGGCCGCCGAGATGCTTGTGGTCGGCGGGGCCGCGGCCGACATCACTGCCGCCCGCAACCGCTGCCGGAGTGCCATTGCCGACGGCTCGGCGCTCGATCGGCTACGGCGCGTGATCGCGGCCCAGGGGGGCGAGCCGCGGGTATGCGACGATCCCGACGGCGTGCTCCCGCAAGCCCGTGCGGTGACGCCCTTCCTGGCCGACCGCGCGGGCTTCGTCACGCGGCTCGCGGCCTGGCCCGTCGGGCAGGCGTCGATGCTCCTGGGAGCGGGCCGCGAGACAGTCACCTCGCCGATCGACCCTGCGGCCGGGATCGTGCTCGTGCGGTCGTCGGGCGATGCGGTGGCGTCGGGCGACGTGATCGCCGAACTGCATCACGACCCGGCTCGGGCGGCGAGCGTGCCGGCCGCGCTCGACTTGCTGCGCGGGGCCTGCGAGATCGGGCCGCAGCCGCCGCCCCGGCGGCCCCTCGTGATCGATCGACTTTCGTAACCAACACTTCCGTTGCACGGAGCGACCATGATGGACGACCTCGATCGCTTTCGCGGCCTGCTCGGTGTCGTGGTGATTCTCGGCATCGTGATCGCACTCTCCGAGAATCGGCGGGCGATCTCCATCCGGATGGTGGTCGGCGGCCTCGTCATGCAGGCGCTTCTGGGATTTCTGCTCCTCCGCTTCGAGGCCGGCCGTACGGCTCTCGACCTCGCAGGCAGGTGGGTCGAGACGGTGCTTGCCTGTGCGGAGCAGGGGGCCAGGTTCGTGTTTGGCGACCAGCTCGTCGACCCGGCAGGGCCGGCGGGTTTTGTCTTCGCCTTCCGTGTGCTGCCCACGATCGTGTTCGCCGCGGCGCTCTTCGCCGTGCTCTATCACCTCGGCGTCATGCAGCTTGTCGTGCGGGCATTCGCCTGGGTGACGGCCCGCGTGCTCGGGTCGAGCGGCGCCGAAACGCTCAACGCGGCAGCCTCGATCTTTCTGGGGCAGACCGAGGCCCCGCTCGTGATCCGGCCCTACCTCGCCCGGCTCACGCGATCCGAGCTCGCCGTCGTGATGGTCAGCGGCATGGGGCTCGTGTCGGGCGGCATCCTCGGCGCCTACCTCGCCACGGGCTGCACGTCCCGCGACCTGCTCACGGCGATCCTGATGAGCTTTCCCGCCACGATCTACCTCACGAAGATCGCCATCCCCGAGACCGGCACACCCGAGACGCTCGGCACCGTGCACGTGGCCCACGAGCGGATCGACGACAACGTGCTCGATGCCGCCGCTCGCGGCACCCGCGAGGGCCTGATGCTCGCGGCCAACGTGGCAGCGATGCTGATCTCGTTCACGGCCCTCGTGGCCCTTGTGAACCTCCTGCTTGGCTGGCTGGGCGGCCAGTTCGGCTGGCCCGAACTGTCACTTCAGGCGGTTCTCGGCCTCGCGCTCGAGCCGCTCGCCTGGCTGCTCGGCGTGCCGGGCCGCGACTGCCGCGCGGTCGGGGGCGTGCTCGGCACCCGCACGGTGCTCAACGAACTCGTCGCGTATGGCGATCTCGGCCGGCTCAAAGACTCGCTCGATCCCCGGTCGTATTCGCTCGCCACGATCGCGCTCTGCGGCTTCGCCAACATCTCGAGCATCGGCATCCAGCTCGGGGGCATCGGCGCCCTGGTGCCGGAACGGCGGGCTGAACTCGCCCAGCTCGGCGTCAAGGTGCTCGTGGTGGCGACCTTGGCAAACTTTCTCTCGGCCGCGATCGCGAGCCTGCTTCTGTAAGGCAGCCCGCTAGCGAGAACCGGGGCCGACGGCATCGCACGACGCGCCGAAGTATCCCTGCCGGTCGATGAGCGTCGCCACTTCCGGGGCCACGAGGTCGCGCCACGACTGGTCGCCCGAGCAGATTCGGCTGCGCACATCTTCGCTCGAATAGGTCCGCAGCGTGGATGGATCACAGGGCAGCCCACGAACGAGGCCGTTCGTCCGCAGGTGCTCGAGCAGATGGGCGTGGTGGGGCGCGACCTGGAGCGTGTCTGCGGAGACCACGCGACCGTCGATCACGTCGCGGGTGGGATGGACATACAGCCGCACCGACTTCGTGAACAGGCGGCCGAAGGCCTCGAGGATGCCGCCAGGAAGCTGCCGATAGTGGGCGTCGTTGAACAGCTCGCGCAACAGCGGCACGCCCAACACGAGGCCGATCCGCTCGACGTGTCTCGCGGCGAGGTATTCGCCGAGGTCGTGGAAGGCGCCGATGTCGCTCACGAGCACCATTCGCCCGACCGCCGCGATCAGATCCACGCGGGCCAGAAAGTCGGCGTCGTCGGCCTGGCCCCGATCACGGAGATTGTTCATCGTGATCTCCAGGATCTCGACGACCCTGCGATCCTCCGGGCCATCGCCACCGGCGAAATCCTCCCGGGCCGCCGCCAGCATCTCGAGGTTGAGCCGCGTGACCGGAGCGAAGCGGCCTCGCTCCACGAGCACGCGGGCGTGGCGGAGCGCCTCCGAAGCGAGCACGGGCACTCCCCGGGCATCGAAGAGGATCGCGTGGGTGGAGCCGATCCGCACCAGATGCAGCGCGAGCAGCCGGTTGTCGGTGCCCGGGAACGCCGGCCCCTGCACCGCGATGCAGTCGATTTCGAGCCGCTCGCGGCCGATGTCGTCGAGGAGTGCCTCGGCCATGGCCTTCGGCTCGCGCCAGCGCAAGAGCACAGCATGGAGCATGTTCACCCCGAGCCGACCGAGCGCCTCCTGCTGGCCGGCATTCGTCGCGTCGAGGAGCCTGCAGTGGATGACGACATCGCTCGGTTCAACGCGAAACGCGTGCTGAAACCGCACGCCGAGCCAGGCGTGGCACTCGTTGCCACCGGAGTAGGAGCGGGCGGCGGCGGTGTTCGCGAAGGTAAAGAATCTCGTGCGTTCGCCGCGGGCGGCGTCGAGCCGTTCGCGGAGGAGGGAAAACTCGTGGTCGAGCATCTCCCCGACCCGCTCCCGCGACACATACCGCGGCGCCTTGCCGTAGATGGCGTCGCTCACGGTCATATCGTAGGCCGACATCGTCTTGGCGACGGTGCCGGCGGCGCCGCCGACCGTGAAAAACCAGCGGGCCACCTCCTGCCCGGCGCCGATCTCGGCGAAGGTGCCGTAGACGGAGCCGTCGAGGTTGATGGCGAGCGCCCGTTCGGCCGTGGGATCGAGGCTGCGGTTCATGGAGGGCCGATATGGTACCAGCCGATCATGAGTCCGTGATGAATCAGCCGCCGTGGCGGCAGCGGATGAGCGTGCGGACGGCGAAGGCCGTCCCGTACTGCGTGTGGTAGTCGTAAAACGGGTAGTCCCACCAGCAGCCGTTCGGCTCCTGAATCGCCATCACGATCGTCGCCAGTTGGTCTTGGAGCACGGGCCGCTCGGCCGCCGGCAGCGCTTCGAGGCATACAGCGGCGTAGTAGTGGCCGTAAAAGAAGAAGTACCCTGCCACGGCGAACCACGATTCATGCGGAATCGGCTTCTTGCGGCCAAGATCGAGCCAGCCGTTGCGGGCCACGATCCGCTCGAGCCAGGTGCGGATCGCAGCGTCGGTGAGCGTGGGGTCGCCGAGCCGACGGAGGGCCGCGTTGCACGCCTGCGAGCGGCCGACGCTGCCTCCCGGAAGGTTCACCGGGTGCTCGGGGACATACTTGAGGTATTCGCCGTAGATGGTGCTGCGGTCGGGCTTCGTCTGCCGCTTGATCGAGGCCAGGCCGCGGTCGAAAAGCTTCTGCGGCACGTCGACGCCGAGATCGCGGGCGTCGGCAAGGGCAAGGAGCACCGTGGCCGTGGTGAAGCTGTTGGGGCTGGCGGCAGGCTTGCGGCTGCCGATCCGGAAGTCGTAGTAGCCCCAGCCGCCATCGACCGACTCGTAGCGGTCGAGCAGTTCGACCTGGCCGGCGATGCACGCCGCCAGCCGCTCCTGAAGCGCTGCATCGCCTGCGGCCCGGCGGTGGAGCAGGGCGAGGGCCTCGATGCCGTAGGCGTGGCCCCACACGTTGTAGAGCGTATCAGGGGTGGCCCGCCGCAGATCAGGCAAGTGGTCGAGCAGCCACGCCTGGCCACGGTCGATCGCCGCCTGGACGCCCGGATCCGCATCGCCCCGCTCAATGAGCGCCGAGACGGCGAGGCCTGTCACGGCACCTCGAAAGGCGTGATGGGCGCCCGGTGGCGGCGCGTAGATGTCGACGCCCCCCTTCGTGTTGTCGGCAGAGCCCCACGAGCCGTCGGGCCGCTGGCTTTCGAGCAGAAACAAGACGCCGCGGCTGATCGCGGCCTCGAGTTCCTCGGGGGACACAGGTTCCACGGGCTCGGGCCTGGGGCCAACCTCGGCGGCCTTGAATCGGCCCGGCTCTGCCACGGCGGCCTCCTCGGCCACGAGTGGTCCGGCCACGACGCACGCCTGCCAGAAGAGCGCGACACCGCCCGCCCACGCTCGAACTCGACGAATGGTCGTAACGCGATTCATCCCTTGGCCGGCGTCGTAGCAGGAGCAGGGGCGGCTTTTTCTTCGGGCTTTTGCAGAGGGACGGGCTTTGCTTCCGGCTTCGGCGTGTCGTCCGCCGCGGGCTTCTCCTCCGCCTTCGGTTTGTCGTCAGCCTGCGGTTTGTCGTCGCCCTTCGGCTTGTCATCCCCCTTTGGCTTGTCGAGCAGAATCACGTCGCCGAAGGCGAGGCCTGCGGCGATCTCGATCACTTCGTCGTTCGCCCGGCCCACGGCAACCGTCCGCTTCTGCGCCGGCTTGCCTTCGCCACCGGCCACATAGACAAAGCGGGCGTCATCGTCGAGCGGCTCGCTGAAGACGGCCTTCTTCGGCACCGCGAGCGCCTCGGGCCGGCTCTCGGCGATCACACGCACTTCCGCCTCCATGCCGGCGACGAGCCGCGGATGCTCCTCCGCGAGATCCATGAGGGCATCGAACTTTCCAGCCGCGACCGGCACCGGCGATACACCGCGAACCCGCGCCATGAGCCGCACCTCCGGAAACGCCCGCGGCACGACCTTCGCCGGATGCCCAGCGGTCACGCGGGCCAGATCCTTCTCGGAAACTCCCGCCCGAAGTGCGAGCTTGCCGGGGCCGATCACCGTCATGATCGTGTCGCGGGCGTCGAGCTGGCCACCCGGCCGCAGCCGCCCGGCGGCGGCATCGGCATCGGTCCACTTTCCCTGCCGCCACTTGCCGTAGTACACGATGCCATCGGCAGGCGCCCGGATCGGCATCCGTTCCCGCTCGGCCTGGAGCTCGGCCAGATTCTCCGTGGCCTTGCGGTGATCGTTTCGCGCCTTTTCGAGCTCCAGCCGCTGCTTCTCCAGGGCCACGGGCAGCCCGGCCTCGGCCCGCTCGAAATCGAGCTCCGACGAACGGTCGAGATTCTCGAGAAACTCGCGCCGCCTCGGCAGATCGAGGCCGGCCATCCGTTCGTGGCGGTCCCGCACGAAGGCCGCATTGAACCGGGCCATCTCGGCCTCGAACCGGGCCCGCTTGAGAACGATCTCTTCCGTCTCTTCGGTCAAATCATCCTGTTCGTACATCTTCTCGAGCTGCGCGAGCTCCTCTTCGGCGTTCGCCAGCGAAAACTCCGCAGCCTCGAGCTGCTTATCGTTGGCGGCGGTGGCAAGCTCCGCCTCGCGGGTCTCATACCGCTCGACGTCCTCCTGCACCATGCGGCGATTGCGGGTGGCGATCTCGAGCTGCAGCGGCGTGGCCTTTTCGAGGAGTGCGAGATCTCGCTCCAAAAGGCCGAGGGCCGTCGTGGCCAGACGCCCCGCGATCTCGAGATCGCGAATCGTCTCGTCGATCTTCGTCGTGTCGAGCCGCACGAGCACATCGCCCCGACCGACCCGTGTGCCATGAGGAATCGCGTCTTCGACAACGAGCTGCGTCCAGCGCCGCATATCGGGCCGCACATCGACGACCTGAGGCGGCTCAAAGGTGCCCTCGAGCTTCGCCTCCAGCCGAAAGGGCACGGGCTTCACCGTATACGTCGCCGGCTCGGCAGCCGAGACGAGGCGGGGAATGACAGCTACGAGCACGAGCACCGAGCGACGAAACAGCATGCGGATTCCTGCAGCGGAAAGACGAAACACCCCTCGCAACGCTAAACCAGGGCCGGGAACGCGTCAAACTACCGCCCGCCTCCGGAAGAGGGCAGGCCTTGCATATCATCCCGCCCAAGCCGGCTTCGGGCTCCCCATATCCCGCTCGCCGGACGTTCGCCTCCGCCCTCCAGGCTTCGGCTCACTCGGATT
>JBMLMS010000091.1:5015-6224 GCA_049243925.1 Pirellulales bacterium | reverse complement strand
GTGCATACCACAAAAAAATCCGCACTTCGCGACAGACTGGGCACCCTCTGGGCTCACGCCTGGGGCTTCCCGTAACGCCGGTGCGCGACGTTTTCTCGGAAGCCCGAGGCGTGAGCCGAAGGGATGCACGACAGGCTGAAGCCTGTCCTACAACTCTCCCTTCACGGCGAGTTCGTGGAAGTAGTGCCCCACCTTCTTCTGGTTTTTGAGGAGCCAGTCGATCGAGGGCTCGTTGGTCATCGCCTTGCGGATGGCGCTCAACGTGGCCTCGCGGTGCGTCTTGAAGAGCACCTCGTGGTCGATTTTCGTCTTCGCGTCGGCCGCCGAGGGATCGAGCCACACCGCCACGATGATCCCGATGTCGTTGACCTTGTTCTTCGGAATGTATCCCTCGCGCACGCTGTCGAGCACGGCGTTGGCGATCGCCGCCTGCACGGTGCCCATGAGGATGTTCGTATAGCGGGCATTGGGGGCGGTGTATTTGCTCACCATCAGCGTGGCCGGCCGCACCTGCACGTCGCTATTCAGGATCGCCCACACGCGGGTGTGGCCCTTCACCTGGTCGCCGATGAGGTTCGCGATCGCGTAGCCCACAGGCCCGTCGAGTTCGCCGATCACCACTTCCGGCTCCGCCGCGCTCCACGCCTCGTCGGCCTCCGCGAGCGCTTCGCCTGTTTTCATCACGATCTTCTTGCCGGCCATGCAGCTTCTCCTGGGGTTGATGCCGAAGTGTAGCCGCAGAGTGGCACTCTGCGGAATGTGGCCGTGTGCAGACTGCCAGTCTGCACCTACAGAGGAGAGGTGGCTCGGCCTTCGCTAGGGCAGGCGGGCGACGATCCGCAGCGGGCCGCCGCTACCGCCGGCAATTTTCATCGGGAGCGCTGCCACAAACGCCCCCGCGTCGGGCAGCCGGTCGAGGGCCGCCACGTTTTCGAAGATCGGAATGTTCGCCCCGCAGAACGCGACGTGGGCACCAAAGAGCGTCGAGGGGCCGTGGTCGATGCTCGCGGTGTCGATGCCGATCGCCTTGATCCGCCGGTGCTCGACGAGCCATTTCGCCGCCAGAGGCGACACGCCTGGAAAGCGGAGTTTCGCGACAGCGGCGGGGCCGGTCTCGCCCGTGCCGAGATATGCGGTGCGATCGCCCCACTTCGACGCCCAGCCGGTGCGCACGAGCACGATCACGTCGACGAGCTGCCGGCCGTGGGC
>JBMLMS010000091.1:3858-4915 GCA_049243925.1 Pirellulales bacterium | reverse complement strand
CCCGCGTCGAACTGGAAGCCCTTTTCGGTCGGCCAGTAGATCGTGGCCGCGTCGAACGCATGCGTGAGGTCGATCCACGTGCCGGGCTCGGCTGCCGCGGCTGTACCCAAAAATGCAACGGCGAGCGTTGCTGCGATCATTCTCACGAAGCGTCACCGTCGACGTCGGTCTTGGCGTCGGGCTTGGCGTCGCCCTTGCCAGCCTTGTCGTCGACGCGCACGAGCACCATCTGTTCCACCTTGCCGTCGCCCGCCTTGCCGTCGTCGCGGTGGACGAGAATCGTCGTCTGCTGGCCGAGCAGGTTCGTGAGCCCTGCTTCATACACAGGCGTCTTCTTGTCGCCGATCGTCCACGCCGCCTTCTGCGTCTTCTTGTCGACCTTGCCGGTGATGTTTTGCGTGGAATCGGAAACGGCGTCGTAATACGTGCCGCGCAGGAGGCCGTTCTTGTCGATCGCGAGGCTCAGAAACGTGCTCGGATTCGTCTCCTCGGAACGGGCCATCGCAAACACGCCGAGCGGCCGCCACTGGTCGTCGGCCGCGATCTTCGCGTCGGCCCCGCCCTGGGCGGCAAGCGTCGCGGCCTGCTGCGCATAGTCGGCCGCGGTGCCCACCCGTTCGCCCTGCACGTAGACGCCGTCGTCTTGGTAGCAGACGTTCGTGCCGTAGTTGTAGGAGACGGGTGCGCCGTAGCCGCCCCAGCCGGCGAGGTCGCTCCAGGCCAGGCCGGTGAGCAGGCCCGCGCCCATGCCCCAGCCGAAGCCGCCCCACCATCCGCCCGGCCACCAGGCGCCGAAGTGATTGCCATACCAGCCGCGGCCGCCATACCAGCCGCCGTTGTAGAAGTTGTTGCGGACGATGTTGCCGCGGTTCACGAGGTTGTTCATCGTGTACGGACGCACGGCGCCGCGGGCAAGCCCGTCGCGGCCGAGCGCGTCTTTGCCGATGCCGCGGTCGAGGCCCTGGTTTGCGATCCGCTGGAAGTCGGCCTTCGAAAGCGTGTGCTCGCCGGCGAAGTGGCCGCCGTCGAGGCCGCCGAGGTCGCGGGCACCGTCGAG
>JBMLMS010000091.1:0-3758 GCA_049243925.1 Pirellulales bacterium | reverse complement strand
GGCATGACAGGCTGAAGCCTGTCCTACATCGGGCACATCGGGCATGACAGGCTGAAGCCTGTCCTACTTTTTGCGGAAATGCAGCGGGGGATTGTCGCGGAGGGGCTGGCCATTGAGCGTGCGGTCGATCGACTGCAGGGTAAACCGGCCTTCGCCGCCCGGCACGATCACCTGCGTCCAGGCCGTGCGGCCGGCGCCGTCGGCCGTCGTGCCCACGAACGTGCGGTTGAAGGTCGTGCCGTCGGACGAAAACACGCCCTCGCCGCGGGCCCCCGTCGAGTCGAAGAGCCACGACCGCACGAGCCCGGCCGCCCGGTCGGCGTGGGTCACGTCGAGCGATTCGATCGTGGTGCCCTGCTTGGGCACGATCTTCGTGCGGCCGACGAGTGCGTGGCCGCCGACGGCCTTTTCGTAGGTCAGGGTGACGGCCGTTCCCTCTTTGGCGTCGGTGGCCTGCCAGGTGCCCACGAGCCAGGCGAGATCGTCGAGCGCCGCCGCGGGGCTCGGGGCCACGAACGATTCGGCGATCCGCCACGAGCCGTCCTCGAGCACCCGCAGGCTCTCGAACGGCGATTCAACGGGCTTGTCACCCGGCTTCTTCGTAAACACGAGCCTGCCACGCACGCGAGCGAGCGGCCCGGCCACGTGGTCGACGTCGGTGACGGTCACGGCCAGCCTGGCCTGCGGGTGGCGTTCGAGCCAGCCGCGGATCGAGGCCACGATCGCGTCGCGTCCGGCGACGCGGGCGCCGCCTTCCACGAGCTCGGCCCGCTCCGTCCACTGGGCGGCGAGCGCCGGGTAGTCACGCTTGTTGTAGGCGTCGGCGTAGGCCGCCGTTGCCGTGCGCAGGTCGGCCTCGATGCCGTCGGCCGCCGCCGCGGAGCCCGCGATGCCCAGAAAGATCGCAGTCAGCCAAAACGCTCGTCGCATGCTCACCTCGTGGTTGCGTCACGCCGTCGCCACATCGGGCGGCGGCTCGTCGAGACAGCATACGGCAATGCTCCGGCGCGTGCAGCAAACGGGTCGTGCCGGCGATGCCGCCGAGCACTCCTCTCACGAGGGGGCAGCGCCGTGCCGACGCCCGTCCACGCATGCCGGATATGCCGTCCGTCGTGCCTCGCGCCTGTGCCACGAAAAAAAATCGGCCTGGCCGACGATCACGAAAAGAGTCCACGTACTCTCCCCCACATCACTGCCATGAGCTTCAGAGGAACACTGCTCCTTCTGCCCACCGTCGTCGCCGCGCTTGCGGTCTCCCTGCCCGAGACGGTGCACGCCGCGAGCCAGACAGGCTTCGACCCGCGCGTGGTCACGTTTGGGGCCGAGCGCGAGCAGATCAAGAGCACGCCGATCGAGAAGCGGCCGTATCGGCCATTGCACGTCTACGGCAACTCGGTGCGCCGCCGGCAGACCCGGGGCCGATAACGGCTTGGAAGACAGGCTGAAGCCTGTCCTACACCACGCGCACGACGCGGCTCAGGCCGTGCACGCGGTATTCCTGCCCGCTCCGTTCTTCGAAGCACTGATAGCGGCTGCGGAGCTTGGGGCCCAGGCGAAACACCTGCCCTGTCTCCACGCGAAACACGCTGCCCGGCGGCAGGTCTTCGACTCGATGCCGGCCGGCGTCCGGGCGGTCGTACTTCGCAAGCGCGAGCACGAGCCCGCGATCGCTGCAGCTCGCCGCGGCGGGGTTGCGCATAAACGTGGCCAGGGCCGTCGCGATGTCGTCGGGCAGAAGCGCGGCATCGACGAACGGCTCGAGGATCGTGCCAAACTCCCGCTTCCACTCGCGGCCGTGCGGCGGATAACGGCGCACCCGGTGCCGTAGCTTCTCCCACGTCGTCAGGTGGGCCACTTCATGGAGCAGCGTGGTGAGAAACGCATACGGATTGAGGTCGTCGTTGACAGTGATCCGGTGATGCGTGCGGCCACGGCCGGGCGGGCGATGATCGCCGAGCTTCGTGCGCCGCGGCCGCGAGAGCCGCACCACGACCCGCCGGCCCACGAGCAGCTCATGCACGCGGCCCGCCGTGCCCTCCGGCACCTTCGCGATCCACCCATCCATGGGCGTGGTCTGCATGTGTCACCGCGCTAGCTGCGTTTCCGAAACAGCATGAATTCGTTTCCTTCCGGATCGACGCACATCGCGAGATGCGGCGGCTCACCGTTCTCGGGCTCTGGCTCCCGCGAGAGCGTGCCGCCGGCGGCCACCACCTCATGAGCCGCGGCGACAACGTCGGGCACCTGAAAGCTGATGCCCGTCCAGGTGCGCTTCCCTTCGCCGCCGGAATGAATGCCGATCACGGAGCCGAGGATCTCCACCTCGGCGATCACGCTGTTCTGCTTGAGCACGCGGCCCCCGCAGAGGTCGCGGTAAAACCGCACCGCCCGATCCATGTCGGCGGCCCAGATCACGTATTTCACACGCTCGATGTGCATGACCCGGAGTATACGCTCAACCACGGAAATCGACCGCGCCGGCGCTGCGCTGCCAGCTGGTGAGTAGAATTGCTGGCATGCCCGACGCATCTCACACGCTTGCCGAAATCCCGTTTCCAGACGCCCGTGCGGTCGTCGCGTCAGATGCGACGCGCTATCAAGCCCTGCCGCCTCGCGAGCGCTGGCAGCGGCTCTTTGCCCTGCGCGCCTGGGGCATGCGTCAGAGCGTTTCCCGTCCGGTCGCGCCGCGGGAGTCCGCTGCCGAGGTCCGCTGGCAGGAAATACAGCGCGAGCTGTTTACACGTCATGCCCGATGAGTCTCATCTCCCACCCGACACCCTCGAGGCTACGCTCGCGGACGTGATCGAGGTGCTCACTGCCACCGGCACGAGCTATGCGTTGATCGGTGGGCTCGCTACCGGCTTCCGATCGCGCCCGCGATACACCCAAGACATTGACGTCTTGCTCGACGTGCCGCGGATCAGACTGCCCGACCTGCTCGAACGACTACGGGCTCGGGGCTTCGAATTCGACCTGCCTGCAGTCATCGCGGAGTTTCAACAGCATCACCTCGCTGTCCTCTGGCGCGGCGACGTGCGGCTCGACTGGCTCGCCCCGGTGCTCCCCGCCTATCGCCACGTGCTCGACACTGCGAGCAGTGAGCAGGGACCTGCTGGACCGATCCGTGTCGCCACGGCCGAGGGCCTGATCCTCATGAAGTTGCTGGCGTATCGCCTGCAGGATCAAGCCGATATCGAGGCGCTCGTCGCCGCCAACCGTGGCACCATCGACCTCGAGTGGATTCGGCGCGAATGGGAGACGATTTTCTCGATCGATGATTCCCGCTGGCAGTGGCTCGAGGAGCAGGTCGCCGCCGGGTGATGCGGCGCGCGGTCAGTGGATCTCGAGCGTGGGGATCTCGGCCGCGTCGACGTCGTGGGTTTGAAACCAGGCCTCGATCGCGGCTGCCTCGCGGGCCGAGGGCGCCGCGGGCGTCTCGTCGCGGAGCGTGCGGCCGTCGAGCCGCCAGCGTGGGCCAAAGTGATAGACGGCGTAGTACATCGTCTTGGCTTTCACGACATTCACGCGGCCGCAGCGGCAGGCCTCGTAAAACATCCGGTGCACCTGCCGCCAGGGCCGGCTGCGCTCCACGCAGGCCACGTCGTGCACGACCGACGCGTTGCGAAACCGTCCCTCGAACGGCCCGCCGATCACCGACCAGAACGGCCGCGGGATGCTCGCCCCGTTCACGACTGCCCCGGCCGGGGCATCCCAGCGCGCGGCCGCGGCATCGACGTAGGCGAACGGCTCGACGAGCG
>JBMLMS010000090.1:0-8194 GCA_049243925.1 Pirellulales bacterium | reverse complement strand
GGTCCGCCCGGGGCTGGCAACCGTAGGCAACGCGAGCGGTGGGCGGCGAAGAATCAGTCGATGGGACGTGGCGGCCGGGAAACGCAACGGTTTCACGCCGGACACTTCGCCTCGACGTCGTGGACGCGCCGGCTTCGGGTTCCCGATACCCCATCGCCGGACGTTCGCTGCGCCCATCCTGGGCTTTCGCTCACTCGGATCTGTCTGCGCTCCGGCATCCATGCCTACGCTGGTCAGATACGCCGGCTCCTGGGTATGGGGAACCCGAAGCCTCCCCAACTCGACAATCAGGAAGCCCGAGGCGTAAGCCGAGAGGATGCCCCGGTTGCCAAGCGCCACGCGTATTCCTCTCGGCTTGCGCCTCGGGCTTCCTCGCGGTGGGGAGCCGGACGCCGGCGCACATGGAGTTGATTCCAGGCCTGGAGGGCCGGGTTCGTCCCAGCGGGCGGAGGCCCGCCAAGGGCAGGGCGGCACGATGCCGAGCCTGCCCGTGAACACAGGCACGCTCAAGCCTGTCCTACTTTCGCACGAGGACGTGCGAGCCGGGGCCGAGGATGTCGATGATCTCGTCGAGGTCGCCAGCCGCGACGATGAGGCTCGTGCTCGGGGCACGGTCGGCGATCAGGCTCGGGTCTTCGACCGCTTCGATCGAGAGGCCGTCGCCGAGCACGATCGACTTGCCGCCAGATGCGGCGAGGTAGGCCACCTGTGCCGTGGGGCCTGCCGAGCCCGCGGCCGCGCCGCCGCGGCGCACGTCGACGACGGCGAGTGAGGCCCCGACGCGGTCTTGCACCTGGCGGCCCACCACCACGGGAAAACTCCCCGCGTAGTTGCCGCCGACCTGCAGGCTGAGGCGGCCGCGCGACACACTCACGACGGCGTCGAACGGACCGCGAAGCACCTTGACCTGTTCGCCGGGGACGAGTTTTGCCGGATCTTCGATCCCGTTGATCTTCGCGAGCAACTGCCACGGCACGCCCAGCGGAGCCGCCACCGCCGGGAGCGTTTCACCGGCGGCGACCACGTGCGGGGGGAGGAGGAGATCCTGTTGCGAATAGATCACGGTGCCGGCGAGTTGGCCGAGCAGGTCTTCGAGACGCTGGCTTTCCTCGATGCCGAGTGACGTGTCGTCGTACCACACCGAGAGCACGGCCAGTGCTTCGGCGTAGCGACCAGCCGCGAGTTTGTCGTGTGCTTCCGACCAGTCGGATGCGAAGGCAGCGGCAGCCGCCGGGCCACCGGAGGTCGGAGCCGGCGAGAGCGGGGCGGCTCCCACGGCTGTGGGCAGGGGGTCGGGCTGGGCGGGGGCCACCGGAGCCGTGATGTCGGGTGGCGGAGCGGATTGCGCCGCGAGATACGTGGGCGGTTGATCGGGTGCGGTCTCGGCGACGGGAGCCGCCGGGAGTGGGCTCGCTGCTGGCGTTGCTGGCGCAGGCACTGCCGCGATGGCCGGAGGGAGCGATGCCGAGGGCGTTGCGGGGGCCGACATCTCGATCGCCGGGGCCTGAAAAGGCGGGGCTTCGGCAGCGGTGGTTGCGGCGGCTGACCCCGGTGGCTGCCAGGCGGCGCCGCCGCCCGGCCCGCGTTGGACGATCGTGTAGGCCCCATACAGGATCGTGCCGAGGAGCCCGAGCACCAGCATCGGCTTGAGCGCCTCGAGCGGGTCGGAGTCGCGTTCACGGCGGGGAGGTGACTTCGACCGGTGTGCCATGGCTGGGCTGTCGTGCGGGCGGTTGGGGCGCGGAACGATTACGGGGGCGGGATCGTAGAAAATGCCCCGGGGCCATGCCAGACCGCTTGCCGGCCGAAATATCGGCTTTTTCAACACCATGGGCCCTGCCGTATAGTGGGCGGCTGTTGAATTGATGGACGACGTGGCCCACCCCGAAGGAGCGCGGAACTCGGGAGGAGGAGATCTGATGCGTTCACGTGACGTGGACCAGACGCGCATGCGGGATGTCGTGGCGGTCGTGCTCGCCGGCGGCAAGGGAGCCCGGCTCGATCCGCTCACGCGGGATCGTGCCAAACCTGCCGTCCCGTTCGGCGGCACCTACCGGATCGTCGACTTCGCCCTCTCCAACTGCCTCAACAGCGGCCTGCGCCGGATTCTGTTGCTCACGCAGTACAAGGCGAGCAGCCTCGATCGCCATCTGAATCTCGGCTGGCACCGGTTTTTCTGCCGTGATCTCGGCGAGCATCTCGACGTGCTTCCGCCCCAGCAGCGGGTGGACGAGAACTGGTATCTCGGCACCGCCGACGCCGTGTATCAAAACATCTACTCGCTCGAGATGGCCGCGCCCCGGCTCGTGGTCGTGCTCGCGGGCGACCACATCTACAAGATGAACTATCAAGGCCTGATCGCCGCCCACGAGGAGAGCGGCGCCGACGTGACGATCGGCGCGCTGCCGGTGCCGCTCGCGGCGGCCCGTGAGTTTGGCACGATGGAGGTCGATGCGGCCGGCCGGGTGCGCTCCTTCCGCGAGAAGGTCGCCAACCCGCCTCCACTGCCGGGCCAGCCGGACATGTGCCTGGCGTCGATGGGCATCTACTGTTTCTCGTGGCCGTTCCTGCTCGAACGGCTGAAGCTCGATGCCCACGCGCCGGCGAGCCACCATGATTTCGGCCACGATCTCCTGCCCGGGGTCGTCGACACGCACGGCGTGCATGCGTTTCCTTTTCGCGACGAGAACCGCAAGCGCGATGCCTACTGGCGCGACGTGGGCACGGTCGATGCCTACTTCGAGGCCAACATGGATCTCGTGGACGTCGATCCCGAGCTCAATCTTTACGACGAGCAGTGGCCGATCCGCACGCATCACTCCGCCTATCCACCGCCGAAGTTCGTATTCGCCGGCGAGGGGCCCGATGCGCGGCGCGGCGAGGCCACCGACAGCCTGGTCTGTCCGGGAGCGATTCTCTCCGGCGGACGCGCGACGCGGTCGATCATCGGCCCCGGGGTGCGGGTCAACAGTTTCGCCAAGATTGAGGAGAGCATTCTCTTCGAGGGCGTCGACATCGGCCGGCACGCACAGGTGCGGCGGGCGATTATCGACAAGGGCGTGCGGGTGCCCGCCGGCATGTGGATCGGCTTCGACCCCGAGGAGGATGTGGCCCGGGGCTTGACGGTTTCCGCGCAGGGCGTGACCGTGGTACCCAAGGGCCATCAATTCGAGGCCCGTATTCCTTCGTTGATTCACTGACGAGTTCGGTTTCCGCCATGCCCAAGCGCAACGTCCTGCTGCTGCTGTTGATCACGACGATATCGCTCGTGAGCTGGCTCGCCCGCGACCAGGGCCGCCAGGCCCGACAGATCGGCGAGGTGCTCGGGGCCATCGAGCGATCGTACCTTGAGCCGGTCGATGCCGAACTGCTCGAAGCGGCTGCCGTGGAGGGAATCATGGCGAAGCTCGACGAGCACTCGGCGCTCGTGGCGGGGGCCGCCCGGCGTGAACTCGAGGCGGCGCTCGATCAGGAGTTCGGTGGCGTGGGCCTCGAGCTCATGGCGTCTGCCGAAGGAATCGTGGTGCATGCCCCGCTTGTCGACGGGCCGGCCTGGCGGGCGGGCGTTCGTGCCGGTGACATGATCGCATCGATCGACGGCGTCGACACCCGCGGCATGTCGGTGCGTGATGCGGTCGACATCCTGCGTGGTGACGTGGGCTCGACGGTCGCCGTCGGGCTGCGCCGAGCGTCGTCAGGCTCTGGCATCGACGGCGCAGGCCCCGCCGACGACAGCCGCATGGTCACGCTCGTGCGCGAAATCGTGCGCACCGAGAGCGTGCTCGGCGATCGGCGTCGGCCCGACGGCACATGGGACTGGTTCGTCGAGGGGGAGCCGGGCATCGCCTGCGTGCGGATCACCTCCTGTGGCGATCGGACACTCGCCGAACTCGACGCGGCCCTCGCGACGATCGCCGCCGCGCCCGCCCTCCAGGGCCTGGTGCTCGATCTGCGGGGCAATCCCGGCGGCCTGCTCGGTGTGGCGATCGATGTCTGCGACCGCTTCCTGGACGATGGCGTGATCGTGTCGACCCGCCGCCGCGGCTCGGGGGGGGCGGTCGTCGTGGAACCCCGTCGGGCGACGCCCGGCTCCACCCTGGCGGGCGTGCCGATCGCCGTGCTGATCGACGGCCTGACTGCGAGCGCCGCAGAGATCGTCGCGGCCTGCCTTCAGGATCATGGCCGTGCCGTGATCGTCGGGAGCCGTTCGTTTGGCAAGGGAACCGTGCAATCGATCATTCCGCTGTCGGATGGCCGACGATTACTCAAGCTCACCACGGCCGAATACGTACGGCCCGACGAGACGAGCGTGCAGCGGCGCGGCGGAGAGCCGGGCTGGGGCGTCGCCCCGGACGTCGGCCGGGAGGTTGATCTCACCGGCGACGTGCGCGAGGCCCACCGTGCCTGGCGGCGTCGACGGGACATGCTTCCGGAGACGAGCCCGCACCATGAAGCGTCGCCGCCGTCGGCCGGCGACCTGCCGCGCGGGATGGATCCGGCGCTCGCCCTGGCGATCGACGCCATCGTGTCAGCGGCCGCCGATTTCCGCGGCGAGGAAGAAGCTGCCGGCGACGCAGACGAGGCCGCGGCGGCCCGCGACGCGCCGGGCCCGCTCGACGGCCGCGGCGGGTGACGCGGCGGCCTCTGCCGGTGGCAGCCTCGCGGCGCGGCAGGCTGCCTGGAGGCGTTCGACCGTGGCGGCACGGGGATTCGTGGCGTAGCGCGTGACGATCACGTGGTCGAACAGGCCGGTGGCCACGCGCAGCATCCGCTCGATCTGCTTGTCGGCACTGGCGGCGAACACGAGCACGCGGGGCCGGTGCGCCGCGAGTGGCACGGCGAGGGTGGCGACGAGCGCCTCCATCGAGGCGACGTTGTGCGCCGCGTCGACAACCACGAGGGGATTTCGCCCCACGACCTGAATCCGTGCCGGCAGCACTGCGCGGCGGAGCCCGGCCGAGATCGCCTGCTCAGGGATCGAATAGCCGAGAGTGTCGAGCCACCGGGCCGCCACGGCGGCGCACGCCGCGTTGTCGGCCTGGTGCCGGCCGGGCATGCCGATCTGGTAGGTTCGCTTGCGGGATTCCCCGCCGACGAACCTCGTCGGGAGCTGCAGGTGCATCGCGGCCGCGCCGAGCGCATCGCGATCGCCTGCAGCCGGCGCGACAACGGTGGCTTGGAAATCCCGCCCAAGCTCGAGGAGCGGCGCTCGGCGTCGCGCCGCCGTCGCCTGGATCACGCGCCGGGCCGACGGGTGCGTCGCACCGCTCACGACGGGCACGCCGCGTTTGATGATGCCCGCCTTCTCGGCGGCGATCTTCGCGACGGTGTTGCCGAGCAGGGCCATGTGGTCGAGGCTGATGCTCGTGATCACGGAGAGCACGGGCCGCGACACGTTGGTGGCGTCGAGCCGGCCGCCGAGGCCCGTCTCCAACACGGCGATGTCGACCTTCGAGCGGGCGAAGTGCAGGAACGCCACTGCCGTCAGCACTTCGAACCAGCTCGGCCCCCGGGTGCCACGGCGGGCCGCCGCGCGGTCGAAGTGCTCGACGACGGGGATGACCCGCGCGAAGGCGGCCGTGAGCGCCTCGGCGTCGATCGGCTTTCCGTCGACGCTGATCCGTTCCTCGAGCGCGTGGACGTGCGGGGAGAGGTAGCGGCCGACCCGGTGCCCGGCCGCGCCGAGGATGCCGGCGATCATCGCCACGGTCGATCCCTTGCCCTTCGTGCCGGCGACGTGCACGACGGGCACTTCCTCGTGGGGCGAGCCAACCGCCGCGAGCAGCCGCCGCATGCGGGCGAGCGCGAACGACCCGTGCACCGGCGGCACACGCTCGTAATTGAGCCGCCGGTCGAGCCAGGCCAGGGCCTCGTTGCGTGAGAGCCTGCCGCGAGTTTGCCGCTTCGCCGTCATCCTGCGCAGTGTTCCTAGGTCTCCGACGTGACCTCGTCGAGTGTATCCACCGCCGATGCAAAGCGGACTTGACCGGCCGGCCTCGATTCCAGACCTTCCCGGCCCGTTTCCCCTCCGGGGCCGCCATGCGATCTGTGACCGAGAGCCAGCCGTCGTTCGGGCCCGTGCGCGCCGCGCAGTGGGCGGCGGTGTTGCTCGCCTGCGCGGGGATTGCCGGGGCCCAGGCAGACGCCCAGACGCCAGCCCAGACGCCGGCAGCCGATCCGCTTCCCGCGCCATCCGCCGCCCTGCCGCCGGTCGGTGATCCGCCCGCGATGTACATTCCAGACCCCGCGGCGGCAGACGGTTTTCCCGGGTTCACGCCCTTCAATGCAGCGGACCAGCTTCCCGACTGGCCGCGGTGGTTCGCCGGCGCGAGCGGGCTCGTGATGACTCGCTCCCTGCCGAACGGCACCGCCACCATGCTGCCCGCCGGTGGCACGCAGCTGATCACGACCGACGGCGGACTCTCGTGGCCCGGGGGCGTCGACCTGCACATCGGCCGATGGTTCGGCGCGCGGCAGCACCACGGCCTCGAATTCATCTACTGGGGCGTGTATGGGCTCGACGGGCAGGCGACCGCCAACGCCCCGGGCATCGACGCGATTCCGCAGGCGAGCGGTGCGACGGTGGCCAACGTGCCGGCAAACGACTTTCTGCAGGGCGCCACCAGCCAGCAGATCAGCCGCGCCGATCTCGTGAACGACATCGAGATCAACTACCTCTACTCGCTCTGGGAGCGGCCCGAATTTCTATCGAGTGATCCCGCAAACCCCACCCGTCCGGTGAGCCTGATCTGGCTGGCCGGCTTCCGCTTCTTTCAGCTGCAAGACGTGCTCACGCTCTCGACGTTTTCGCCGACGGCAGGCAGCCCGCTCGACTTCCAGACCGCGACCAACAACAACCTCTACGGCGGGCAGCTGGGGGCGAAGTTCGACTGGCGGTTCGCGCCACGGCTGCGGTTCTCGGCGGTGCCGAAGTTTCTCATGGCGGGCAACTCGATCACGAACACGTCGACGCTCGCCACCGCGGGGGGCACATTTGCGAACTTCGCAGGGGGCAATCCCGTGGCCGTGCACTCGACGCTCGGCGCGTTTTCCTGGCTGGGGTCGATCGATGCGGCCGTGGCCTGGGACGTGACGAGGCACTGGAGCCTGTGGCTCGGCTACCGCGTGGTGGGCGTGGGCAACATCGCCCAGGCCGACGGGCAGTGGCCGTCCGACATCACGACCGCCGGCGACCTGACGGGCATCACCGGCGGCTCGAGCACGATCGTGCAGGGCGGCTTCGCGGGCTTTCAGGGCAGATACTGACTGGCTGTGTTCACGGAACGGCTCGGCGTCGTGCCGACCGTTCCTTGGCCGACCTCCGTCGGCTGGCATGAACCCGGCCGGCTGTGTTCACGGAACGGCTCGGCGTCCTGCCGACCGTTCCTTGGCCGACCTCCGTCGGCTGGCATGAACCCGGCCCTCCGGGCCTGGCGCGTGGCGTAGGGACGGCACTCACCGGTCTTGCCTGGCGTGGGGCGAGCGTCCCGCTTGCCTCTGTGACAACCTAGATGGTTGCCCCACGCTACACTCTTCATCATGAATACTCCTCAAACTGCCTGTGACCTTTCCGCCAAGAAGTGCGTGCCCTGTGAAGGGGGCGTGCCGAAGTACACCCGCGCCGAAGCCGAGGCTCAGCTCGTGAACCTGCCTGGCTGGCGGCTCACGTACGACGGCGAGCGAATCCGCCGCGACTGGACATTCAAGAACTTCCGCGAGGCGATCAAGTTTCTCAATAACTGTGGCGCCGTTGCGGAGCGCGAGCAGCACCACCCCGATCTGCACCTCGAAGGCTATCGCAACGCCTGGGTGGAACTCTTCACGCACGCCATCGGCGGCCTCTCGGAAAACGACTTCATCGTCGCGGCGAAGATCGACGCAGTGGCGCCGCAGGGGTGAGACGGTGGGGGCCGCATTCGACAGGCCTGGAGGCCCGTCGCCACGGGAGCGCGGGCCGCGGGAAGCCCGAGGCGCGAGCCGAAGGGAATGCGAGGTTTTCGCTACCGGGGCATCCTCTCGGCTTACGCCTCGGGCTTCCTGAGAACGGGAGGCGAGGGGTTGCCCCTGCCGTTGAGCCGGCGTAGCTGACCAGCGCAGCCAGGATGTCCAAGCGGAGGCGCTCCCGCCAGCGCAGGCAGGTCCGAGCGAGCGGAGGCCAGGATGGCCGCAGTGAGCGTCCGGCGAGACGGTACGG
>JBMLMS010000089.1:0-4455 GCA_049243925.1 Pirellulales bacterium | reverse complement strand
GAGCGCTACGTTCGGGACGTAGAGGTCGCACGTTCGAATCGTGTCGCCCCGACTTATTGTGGCACTTCGTGTCCGGCTCGCAGATGCCGGGGCTTGACGATGTTCGTCGCCAGCCCGAGGGCCTCGAGGAGCTTGATCTCGTAGTACGAGATGTCGATCTCCCACCAGCGGTGTTGCACGCTGGCGGCCGTCGGATCGGCATGGTGATTGTTGTGCCATCCCTCGCCGACCGCGAGCAGGGCCACGAGCCAGTTGTTGCGGCTCCCCTCGCCTGTCTCGTAGGTGCGGTATCCGAACAGGTGGCTGAGCGAATTCACCGACCAGGTGATGTGCCACACGAGCACGATCCGCAGAAACACGCCCCACACCACGACGCTCGCCCCGAGCCGCACGCCCTCGTCGATGCCGCCGGCGAGCCAGCCGCCTAGGAAACCCGCGAGAAAGAAGATCGGCACCTGGGCGAGCGCGATCGCCACCTGGAGGTAGCCGTGCTTTTCGAGAGTGAAGTAGAAGCGGTCACGAAGCAGGTCGGGGGCGAAACGCTCTCGGAAGGAGAGGGTGTCGATGCCTGGATTCACCATCAGGAGCCAGCCCAGGTGCGACCACAGGAAGGTCACCAGCGGCGAATGGGGGTCGGGCACATCGTCGGAGTGGGCGTGATGCATGCGGTGCACCGCCACCCACTGCACGGGCGTGTCTTCGAGGCTACAGATGGCCAGCGACGCGAGTGCGTATTCCACCCAGCGCGGCGTGCGGAAACTGCGGTGCGTGAGCAGCCGGTGATAGCCGAGATTGATGCCCGCTCCGAAGAGATGCACGCCGAGCACACAGGCCACGACGCCCGTCCAGGAAAACAGCCCCGGCAGCAGGGCGAGGCAGGCCAACACATGCACGAGACCGATGACGACGGCGTATCGCCAGCGGATGCGGTAGGGGCGGACGGAGTCTGGCAACACACCCCGCCGATTCGGCTGCAGGGTTTCTCGAGCGGCGAGGGCAGGCATGCGACATCCTGTCAGAGGCAGCTTCCGGTGTCGGCATCACGGGATGCCTGGTCCACCGACCGCCACAGCACACGATGCCGTTGCGATCACTCGGGAACACGACCGCGGGCGTCTGCTCCACCAGAGCCCCATCTTCTGCGAGCGGCTGAAGAAATGACAGCCCTCTTGATAACGAAGCGGCGGTTCTGGCCCCACGATCACCGGGAAGGCTCCGGCACGACCGTCACCACCGGCAGGGTCGCTGGCTTCACGACCCAAATCCAAAATTTTTTCGCCACGTCGTGTGACACGCAGCAACCCGGCGGCAACTCATCTCTTGTGAGCCGCTCCCGGCGGAGGGTGCGTCACCCCGAGATCCTACTTTTTTCGCAAAGGGTTGTTTCCCATGAATGAACAGATCATCAGCCTGCTCGTGAGCCTCATCGCTGGCGGCGCAGGCGGCAACATCGTCGGCGCCCTGCTCAAGAATCGCAACCTCGGCCCGATGCTCAACACGGTGCTCGGGGTGGGCGGCGGAGTCGTGGGCGGGCAGGTTCTGCCTTCCCTGCTGCCACAGTTGGTCAGTGCCCTCGGCGGCGGCAACGTTGCCACGGGTGGCCTCTCGGCGATCGTCGGGGCCCTGCTGCCCCTGATCGTGAGCTTCCTCAAGAAGCCCGCAACCGCCTGAACCGCGATCGCGGTCTGCTGAGCACCCATCAATGCGGCCGGGGGCGAAAACGCTCCCGGCCGCAGCGTTTCGCCGCGGCAGTCAGGGCGCGAGTCGTTCCAGAGTCCAGCCGCCGTCGCTTGCACGGCGGAAGCAGAGCCGGTCGTGAAGCCGGCTCGGCCGACCCTGCCAAAACTCGATCCGCTCGGGCACGATCCGAAAGCCGCCCCAGTGATCCGGCCGTGGGATCGCCGCTTCGTCGGGATGCTCGGTGCGATAGCGGGTGAAAAGTGCTTCCAGTGCCGCCCGGTCCGGAATCACCTCGCTCTGCGGCGAACTCCAGGCCCCGATCCGCGACGTGCTCGGGCGACTGTGAAAATATTCGTCTGACTCGGCGGCACTCGTCCGCTCCACGCGGCCCTCGATCCGCACTTGCCGCTCAAGCACGGCCCAGTGAAACGTCACAGCGGCGTGGGGGTTCGCCCCGAGTTCCCTCCCCTTGCGGCTCTCGTAGTTCGTGAAGAAACAAAAACCGCGGGCATCGAAGCCGCGCAGGAGCACAACCCGGGCCGATGGCCGGCCGTCGGGTGTGGCCGTGGAGAGCGTCATAGCCTCGGGCTCCGGCACGCCGGCCGCCACTGCCGCGTCGTACCAGGCAGCGAACTGCCGGATGGGGTCGCGGTCGACCGAGGCCTCGTCGAGAGCGGCCTGCTCGTATTCTTTCCGGGCGTGGGTGTTTCGGGATTCCATAGCCACCGTGCTTCTGTGGGAGGATCACATCGTAGCGTCAGGCCGAGAGAAAGCCGCTCACGACGGCCAGAAATGCGTCTGGCGCCTCGGCGTGCACCCAGTGCCCCGCCCCCGTCACCACCTCAACCGTGGCCGCGGGGAATAGCCGGTGAATGGCGGCATGATGCTCGGGCCGGACGTAGTCGGAGCGTTCACCCACGACGAACAGCGTGGGCCCTGAAAATGTGCGGCCCGCCGGCACGTCGGGAAAGCCAACGATCGCAGGAAAGTTGTGCGCGATGGCGTCGAGATTCACCGCCCATGCCAGCCCGTTCGGGCCGGCCGTGACGTTTTGCACGAGAAACGCTCGCACAGCCGGGTCGGCGATCGATTCGGCGAGGGCGGCATCGACCTCACCGCGGCGCGTACACGCCGCGAGTGGAACCTGCTGCATCGCCCGCAGTGCATCGATGAGCGATGTCCGCGACGCAGCCGGCGGGATGTCGACGACGACCAGCCGCTCCACGAGCCCCGGCTCCTCGAAGGCCAGCACCATCGCCGCCTTGCCCCCCATGCTGTGCCCGAGCACGGCCGCCGGCCCGCCGACGTGCGTGTGGATGAAGCGGGCCACGTCACCGGCCAGCGCCGGGTAGTCGTGCACAGCGTCCCACGGGCTCGCGCCGTGGTTCCGCAGATCGACCGTGAGCACCCGGTGATGCGGCGCGAGGGCCTTGGCGATCGTCGCCCAATTCCGCTTCGCGCCGAAGAGGCCGTGCAAGACCACGAGCGGCGGGCCCGCGCCCCGCTCGTCAAACACCAATTCGACCGTCATGCCGATGCCCGGGCCCGATCCTCCGCCCGCAGGGCGTCGAGCGGGGCCACGATCTCGTCCACCCGATCATTGAAGAGGTCGCCGATCAAAAGGTCGGTGACATGGCCCTTCAAGTGCGGATGCTTCTTCACGAACCGGCCGAAATTGAAGCCGTCGTAAAACTCGCACACGAGCCGGCGCATCCGCTCCATGCCGCGGACGTATTCCGGGCCCCACGTGCCGAGCTTCTCCGCCGATGTGTCGCCGGCAGCGAGCGCCGCCACGATCGCATCGCCGGCCAGTTCGCCGCTCTTGAGCGCGAGAAGGATGCCCGACGAATAGAGCGGATCGAGAAACCCGAACGCGTCGCCCACGAGTACCCAGCCGTCGCCGGCCACGTCGCGGGCCCGATACGAATACTCCTTCGCCACGCGCACCGGCCCTGCCCGCTCGGCGGCTGCGATCTTCGGCTGCAGCCCCGGGCAACGGGCCACCTCCTCGAAGTAGATCGCTTCGGGGTCCTTGGTGTCGCGCTGCTTGAAGAGGTAGTCGTAGCCCGCCACCACGCCCACGCTCACGGTGCCGTCGTGGAGCGGGATGTACCAAAACCAGCCCTGCTTGTCGTCGAGCTGCAAGACGAGCGTCGCGCCTTCGTCGCGGCCCGTGCCCCGCTCCGCGTTTTTCCAGTAGGTCCAGATGGCCGCCTTCTTGAGCGTCGGATCCCAGTCGCGGAGGCCGAGCCGACTCATGATCATCGCGCCCTGCCCGCTCGCATCGACGACCACTTCGGCCGACACGGTGCGCGCCTCGCCGCCCTCGCTCTGCACCCGCACGCCGGTCGCCCGCTCGCCGTCGAAGAGCACCTCGAGCACCCGGGTGGCCTCATGCACGTCCACGCCCTGTCGCGCGGCATTGCGCAGCATCAGATCGTCGAACTCACTCCGCACCACCTGCCAGGTGCGCGAGCTTTCCTGCGGCTTGTGATCGGCGAAGTAAAAGGGCTCGGAGAGCACGCCCTTCTCGTTCACGAACTGCACCGAATGCTTCTCGACGAATCGGCTCGACCGCATCGCGTCGAGCATCCCCAATCGCTCGAGCACCCAGAACGTCTCGGGAATGAGTGACTCGCCGACGTGAAACCGTGGAAACCGCTCCCGCTCGAAGAGCGTGACACGGTGACCCTTTTGGGCCACGAGCGTGGCGGTGGTCGCCCCCGCCGGCCCACCGCCGATCACGACCACGTCGGCCGTGGCAGGAATGGTGCT
>JBMLMS010000088.1:0-1966 GCA_049243925.1 Pirellulales bacterium | reverse complement strand
GCGGCGAAGACCACCCCGAACACGATGCCGAGGTACTTGACGCGGTTGCCGATCAGCATTTTCCAGGCGATCCAGAGCACGAAGCGTTTCCGAGCGGGGCAAATTTTTCGGCAGGGTGACGGGGCGTGAAGTATAAGTCGAAGGAGGACTTTTGACGTTTTTCCGCCCCGCCGGCCCAGCCATGCCCAGACTCGAGGACGAAGACCTGTTCCAGAGCTCGACGATGACGTTCGGCGAGCACCTCGAAGAGCTGCGCACGTGCTTGATGCGGGCCACGGCGGGTCTCGCCGTCGCCGTGGCGCTCGGATTTTTCGTCGCCCAGCCGGTGGTGAAGCTGATCGAGGAGCCGCTGCGCCGGGCGCTCGGGCACTACTACACGAAGCGGTCGATCGAGACGTTCGACACCTGGCAGCCGCGCGGCGGCACCGGCCCCGCCCTGCCCTATGCTCGCGAGGAGGTGGTCGAGGCCGTCGAGAAGCACGGAATGACGTTCGAACTGCGGGAGGTGCACGCCGACCGGCTCGACCGGGTGCTCGGCCGCGACGCCGGGCCGAGCGCGACCACCGGCTTCGACCCGGCCAGCCTCGTGCCACTTTTGCTCTGGCAGCCGCTCGCCAAAGACCCTCGCGTGAGCATCACGACGCTCTCGGCCCAGGAGGCGTTCGGCATCTACGTGAAGGCGGCGCTGCTCGTCGGCGTGGTGCTCGCGAGCCCATGGATCTTCTACCAGCTGTGGACGTTCGTGGCGGCGGGCCTCTATCCGCACGAGAAGCGCTGGGTGCACCTCTTCCTTCCGGTCAGCATCGGGCTGTTTCTGGCCGGCGTGTCGCTGGCATTCTTCTTCGTGTTCGACTTCGTTCTCGACTACCTGCTGCAGTTCAACGAATGGCTCGGGCTCGATCCCGATCCGCGCATCAGCGAGTGGCTATCGTTCGTGCTCATTCTCCCGATCGGCTTCGGACTCGGCTTTCAGTTGCCGCTCGTGATGCTGTTTCTCGAACGGATCGGAATCTTCGACGTCGAGACCTACGCCTCCCAGTGGCGGATCGCCGTGATCGTGATCTTCATCGTGTCGGCGATTCTCACGCCGGCCGACCCCTACAGCCTGCTGTTTCTCGCCGTGCCGCTCTGCCTGCTCTATTTCGGCGGCCTGGCGATCTGCCGCTGGCTGCCGGGCAGTGAACCGGCGCGGCGTCAGCTCGCCACGAAGGCCAGCCAGTAAAAGGCCGTGCCCGTCAGGGCCGTGAGCACGAGATCGATGGATGCCAGCCGCGCCATCCACCGGTGACGCGGGCCGTGGGCATTGGGCGCGGGCGGCACGGGAAACCGCTGCCACGCCTCCCAGAGCACCCACACGAGCAGCCCGAACGTCGACACGGCGAACACGAGATGCACGCCGAGCATGGCGAGCACCCCGCCCGGCCACCACGGGCTCGGCCGCGCCCGGGCCTTCCAGTCGCTGACGAGCCGCACGTCGATCTCGAAGACCACGATCGCCGCCAGGAGTGCGCCGGCGATTACGAGTTGGAGCGTTTTGTGCGTTGCATACTTTCCGCGCCGCACGAGCACGATGCTCCACGCGAGCACCGGCAGCAAAAGCCACAGGCCGACGAGCACGACATCCATCCCGATGCTCGCCCGCGTGCCGAGAAAGCCAGCCATGCCCCCGAAGGCGGCACTATCAGCGGCGGCGTCGAACATGGTCACGGAAGAAGCTCCTGTGGCCGAAGGGTGGAACTGGACTCATTCTGGTCGCGGGGCAGGAACAGACAACCACCCACGTTCGGAGCCGCCGGCTTCGGGCTCCCCATATCCCGTCGCCGGACGTTCGCCTCCGCCCTCCAGGCTTCGGCTCACTCGGACCTGCCTGCGCTGCGCCATCCATGGCTGCGCTGGTCAGCTACGCCGTCTCCGGGACACGGGGAGCCCGAAGCCTCCTCAACGAAAGCCCGAGGCGTAAGCCGAG
>JBMLMS010000087.1:0-2498 GCA_049243925.1 Pirellulales bacterium | reverse complement strand
AAGGCTGCGGACGAGCGGAGCGTCGCGCTGGGCGACGAGAAACCCTCCCACATGCCGCTTGGCAAATTCGAACAGCACGTCGTACACGAATGAGATCGACGACGTCGTGCCCTCGACGTCGAGGAGGATGCCGCGGCCGTCGAACACGATCACGTGGCGATCCTTCCGGCGGGCGGAATCCAGGCCGGCCCGAAGCACAGCGGCTCGAAGCCCGCGTGCACGCCGTCGTCGAGATAATGCGGGGTCCAGCCGGTCATGTCCTGGAACAAGCGGATGGCGCGGATCCGGCGGTCGGTGCAGAGATCGAACCAGTGACGGGTGCCCAGTGGCACGCTGATCATGTCGCCCGCCCAGACCTCGATCGCGAACACCGGCCGCGAGACGGGATTGATGTGAAACACACCCCTGCCTTGCAGGATAAAACGCACCTCGTCTTCGGTGTGCGTGTGCTCCTTGTTGAACTTCGCGAGCATCGCGTCGAGATTCGCCGTGTCGGGATAGATGTCGACCACGTCGGCCGTGACGAAGCCTCCGCGGCGTTTCAGTTCCTCGATCTCGGGGGCATAGGCGGCGAGGATCGTCTCGGCCGGAGCGGCAGGATCGACCCGGTCGGCCAGCGGCCAGACGTCGTAGGCAATGCCGTGCGATGCAAGGAACGACGTGATCTCGGCCGGCTCGGTGATCCGGCGGCTCTCTGCGGGCACGGTGACGACGGCCATGAACAGACTCCTTCGCGCGTGGGTCAGTGGGCGTGGGCGGCGGCGAGCATCCGGCTGCGGGCCACGACCTCGAACAAAAACTCGTGGATCTCAATGTGCCGCCGGGCTTCGGCCAGGTCGCGGCCCCAGGTGTAGAGGCCGTGCCCGGAGAGCAGAAAGCCATGCAGTGGGGGGCGACGGGGATCGCTCCAGTCGGCCTGGGCAAATCGCTCGCGGATCCGGCCGGAGAGCTCCGCCATGTCTTGGCTGTTGGCGAAGATCGGCACCTCTTCGGAGGTGTCGTGCGTGCCGATGCCTTCGAGGCCCTTGAGCATCTCGAAGCCTTCGATCCGGAGGCTGCCCCGCGCGAGGTCGGCCCGCGACAGGATCGTGCTCCACACGGAATGCGTGTGCAGCACGGCGCCCACCGGCAGCCCGCCGAGGCGCGGAACCAGATCGGCGATCAGGCAGTGCAACAATGTCTCGGCCGACGACTTCCGGCCGGCGCCGCCGTCGAGCAGCTGGCCGGCGGCATCGACCCGCACGAAGTCGTCGCGGCCGAGGGCTGATTTGTCTTTGCCGCTGGCGGTGATCAACAGTTCGAGCGGCTCGTGCCCGAGCACGACGCTGTAGTTGCTGCTCGTGCCGAGTGACCACGACCGGCCGTGAAACTCCCGCCCGATCGCCCGCAGGGCATCGATGGCGTCGGCGGCGACGGGTGCGGCAGTGGCCATGGCAGGCGTTGTACGAAATGCCGTGGGCACTGCCAACCGACCGGTAGCGACAGGCTTCAGCCTGTCGGATGCATGACAGGCTGAAGCCTGTCCTACAAATAGGGCGAAAAGAGCCTGGCGATGCCGTCGCGGAGCCGCACGGGCAGGCTGCGGTCGTCCACCTCGGCGAGGGTCTTCGGCCGCGACCGGGCGATCACGTCGGCGATGTGGCGGTCGATCTGGCCGGCGACCGTGCGGTCGTAGGTTTCGACGTTGAACTCGAAGTTGAGCCGCATGCTGCGGTCGTCCCAGTTGCCACTTCCGAACATGGCCCACGAGCCGTCGACGGCCATCAGCTTCGTGTGGTCGAAGGGGGGCGGGGACATCCACACCTTGCAGCCGCGGCCGAGCACCTGCCAGAGCATGGCCGTGGAGGCCCAGCTGACGAGCGCGAGGTTGTTTTGATCGGGGAGCACGATGTCGACCTCGACGCCGCGCATCGCGGCCACGTCGAGGGCCTGGCAGACGGCGTCGTCGGGGAGGAAGTAGGGCGTCATGATGCGCACGGTTTTTTGCGCGGCGGCCAGCGCCCCCACCAGCACGAGCTTGATTCGGCCGATGTCGGGATCGTCTGGCCCGAAGCGGATGCCGCGGGCGAGAGCCGTGCCCGCCACGCGTTGATCCGGGGCCCAGGGGCCGTCGATGCCCGCGGTGGTCGGATCACCGACGAGCGACTCGCCCGACGCAAACGCCCAGTCTTCCACGAAGACTTCGAGCAGCTGCGTGACCACGGGCCCGCGCAGCTCGAAGTGCATGTCGCGCACGGGGTGCGTTGGATCGTGGGCGAGCCAACAGCCGTCGCGGATGTTGAGGCCGCCCGTAAACCCGATCGTGCCGTCGACCACAAGGATCTTGCGATGGTTGCGCAGATTGGCGTAGGGAAAATAGAACGGCGCCGTCGTGGGCAGGAACCGCTCCACGCGCACGCCCCGGGCGGCGAGCACGCCTGTGATCGGCGGAAACGTGTACCGGGAGCCGATGCCGTCGACAAGCACCCGCACGGCCACCCCACGGCTCACTGCCCGTC
>JBMLMS010000086.1:0-1389 GCA_049243925.1 Pirellulales bacterium | reverse complement strand
CCCCGTACCGTCTCGCCGGACGTTCACTGCGCCCATCCTGGGCTCCGCTCACTCGGATGTGCCTGCGCTGCGCCATCCATGGCTGCGCTGGTCACATACGCCGTCTCAACGGCAGGGGTAACCCCTCGCCTCCCCAAACGGAAGCCCGAGGCGTGAGCCGAAGGGAATACGCTTGGCTGTTCGCAACCGAAGCATCCTCTCGGCTTACGCCTCGGGCTTCCTAACACCGGGAGGCTTCGGGGGAGTCGGCGAACGCTTCCCGAACGAGGGCCGTAGAGAGCCGGTCCTACTTCGTGCGAAACTCCGCGCCGTCGAGGGTGTGGCTCTTCATCAGGCGGTAGAGCGTGCCGCGGGGGATTTTGGCATCGCGGGCCGCGGCCGTGACGTCGCCGTGGTGCCGCGTGAGCAGGTCGGCGAGATACTGCTTTTCGAACTTCGCCACGTGCTCGGCCCGCCGGGCGAAGAAGCCTCCATCGCCGTCGGCCACCGGCACGGTCCGGCCGGCTGCGGCGACGATCTCGTCGGGCAGGTCTTCCACGTCCGGGGTCGCCGAGCGGGTCATCGCGACCGCCCGGCGAATCACGTTTTGCAGTTCGCGGACGTTGCCTGGCCAGTGGTAGGTCTTGAGCACCTGGTAGGCGTCGATCGAGAGCCCGCTCACCGGTTTGCCCATCTCCTGGGCGGCCCTGTTGGCGAAAAACTCCGCGAGCAGGCCGATGTCGTCGCCGCGGTCGCGCAGCGGTGGCAGGTCGATTCGCACGACGTTGATCCGGTAGTAGAGATCGCGGCGAAACTCGCCGCGTTCCACCATTGCGGCGAGATCGCGCGAGGTGGCCGCGATCACGCGGACGTCGACGGCGGTCTCCTGCCGCGCTCCCACGCGCCGCACGCGCCGCTCTTGCAACACCCGCAGCAGCTTGGCCTGGAGCGCGAGCGGCAGTTCGCCGACCTCGTCGAGAAACAGCGTGCCGCCATCGGCGAATTCCACGAGGCCCATCCGGCGGGCATCGGCGCCGGTGAAAGCGCCGCGCTCGTGGCCGAAAAATTCGCTCTCCATGAGCGCGTCGGGAATGGCGCCGCAATCGACCGGCACGAACGGCGCGGCGGCCCGCCGGCTGCGCTGGTGGAGGGCGCGGGCCACGAGCTCCTTGCCGGTGCCCGTCTCGCCGGTCACGAGCACGTCGACCGAGCTGGCTGCCACCCGCTCGATGATCGAATACACGGCCCGCATCGCCGGGCTCTCCCCTAGAAAGCCCTCGAACGTATACGGCCGCTCCACTGCCCGGCGCAGCACCTCCTCGGCGTCGCGCCGCCGCGCGGCCGTGAGCAGCCGCACGAGCGCGTCTTCCAATTCCGACTCGGCGCGGTCGAGATCCAGATAGTCGCCGA
>JBMLMS010000085.1:2127-7176 GCA_049243925.1 Pirellulales bacterium | reverse complement strand
CTACGTCCGGGCCTGATCGTTGGTCTCGGCGAGGATCGGCTCCAATTCCTCCACGAAGTCGCGCACGTCCTGAAACTCACGGTAGACGCTCGCGAACCGCACGAAGGCCACCTGGTCGAGGCCCCGCAAGAGTTCCATGAGCCGCTCGCCCAGCACGCGGCTGGGCACGTCGGTTTCATAGGTGCCGTAGAGCTCCGCCTCGAGCGCGGCCACGACGCCCTCGATGTCGTCGGCGCTCACGGGCCGCTTCCAGCAGGCCTTGGCGAGCCCGCGCTTGATCTTGTCGCGGTCGAAGGGCTCCCGTTCACCGCACTTTTTCACCACGGAGAGCAACTGCCGCTCGACGCGTTCATACGTCGTGAACCGGCGCCGGCAGCCCACGCATTCCCTGCGGCGGCGGATCGACGAGCCGTCGTCGCCGGCCCGCGAGTCGATCACGCGATCGTTATCGGTTCGGCAAAAGGGGCAACGCATAGGGCCGATCTCACAGGAGGGAACGGCATCCTACGGCCACGCTCGTGCAACCGACAAGGCGAGCCTGCCCTCATTCCGCCGGCTGGCCGCCCCGCGGCAGCTTCCAGTCGCGCCGCTGGCGGGAGCTCGGGATGTCCATGGCCTTGCGATATTTCGTCACCGTGCGGCGGGCCACCGTGATTCCGCGCTTCCCCAGTTCTTCGACGAGGGCGTCGTCGCTGTAGGGGTCGTCCTTCGGCTCCTGGTCGATGATCTCCTGGAGCTTGAGCCGCACCGCGTCCCATGCCACCTCGTCGCCGTCGGCGCTCACCGTGCCGCCCACGAAGAATCGCCGCAGCGGATGGAGGCCGCGTGGCGTCTGCAGCCACTTGTCGTCAACGGCACGGCTCACCGTCGTGACGTGCATCCCGATGCGGTCGGCGATCTGTTGCATCTTGAGCGGCTCGATCGCTTCGGGGCCTTCGGTGAGGAAGCGAATCTGATGGTCGACGATCGCCTGAGCGGTCTTGAGGAGCGTCGACCGCCGCTGCTCGATCGCCTCGATCAGCCACTGGGCCGAGTTGATCTTGCGCTTGATGTACTCACGCGTGTCGGGGTCGGTGTCGGGCGAGAGGAGCATCTGCCGGTAGAGCGGGCTGATCCGCAGGTTGGGCAGGTCGACATCTTCGAGCCGCACCTTCCAGGTCCCGTCGAGCTGCTGCTCGACGTAGACGTCGGGCTTCACGGCCGGCACGAACGGCACCGAGAAGACGGCGCCCGGCTTCGGATTGAGCGTGTGCAGCTGGTCGCGCAGCTGTTCGATCTCGGTGATCGTGAAGCCGGTTTTCCGCTCGATGAGCGGCAGGCGATTGCCGGCCACGTCTTCGAGATGGTCGCTCACGAGCCGGCGCAGCTGCCGGGCGCGAGGGGTGTCGGAGCGGATCTGCAGGAGCAGGCACTCGCGCAGGTCGCGGGCGGCCACGCCGAGAGGGTCCATGCCCTGCACCACGCCCAGAGCTTTTTCGAGGAGCGCGAGCTGCGTCGCCCGGTCTGGAGGCCCGTCGGGATCGACGAGATCTTCCAGCGGCATGGAAAGATAGCCATTGGCGTCGAGGTTGTAGACGATCTTTTCGGCGGCCTGCCGTTCGAGTGGGGAGAGATCGTAGTTGGAGAGCTGGTCGTGGAGGTGATTGAAGAGCGTCTCGGGCCGCTCTTCCATGTTGGCCATCGCGTCGAGGTAGCGATCGGACGCTTCGTCGATCCGGGCCGCCGACGGCCGGCTGCGGTCGTCGTCGGAGTCGGGATACTCGTTGGCCCAGTCGTACGACCGTTCGAAGTCGGCCTGATTGGCGTGCTCCTGATCGACGACCAGCGGCTTCTCGTCCACCGTCCGCTCCGCGGTGGCCGGCAGCTCAGCGACCGCCGCGCCGGGCTCGCCCCCGCCCGAATCACCCTCGGCCTCTTCGACCTCGAGCGTTTCGTTGTTTTGAATCTCCTGCTCGATCCGCTCTTCGAGGGCCTGGAGCGGCAGTTGGAGGATCTCCATCGACTGGATCATGCGCGGCGCAAGCATCTGCTTTTGCGCCATCCGCATTTCCTGGCCGAAAGACATCCGCATCACAGCAAACTCCGTGCCGGAGAAACCTCCACCGGGAAATCACCTCTCAGAGAATACCCTCTGGGACTGATTTCAGGCGCCTGCCAGCACTCTCCGTGCGGAAGCGTCTGTTTCTGCACGCCCGCTGCGTCAGCCGGGAGGATGCCAGGCGCACCCGTGCGGCTACTGCATCTTTTGTCGACCCGAGAGCGCGTCGGCCAGCATTTCGCGGTTGGCCTGTTCGAGCGAAGCGCCGACGGTCAGGCCGCGGGCCAAGCGGGTGATTTCGACGGGCAGGCCGGCGAGGCGGGTCGAGATCTCGAGCGCCGTGGCGTCGCCCTCGACGTTCGGCGTGGTGGCCATGATCACTTCTCGCACCTCACCGAGCCGCACACGTTCCACGAGCCGATCGATCGTGAGCGTGGCCGCCCCTACGCCTTCCAGCGGCGAGACACGGCCCTGGAGCACGTGGTAGAGCCCCCGATACGCGCCGGCCTGTTCGAGCGCGAGGAGATCCCGCACCTGCTCGACCACGCACAGTTGCGTGCGATTGCGCCGCCTGTCGAGGCAGATGTCGCACTCGTCGCGCTCGGCGAGGTTGAAGCACGTCTTGCAGGGGTGCAGTTTCTCCTTGACGGCACGAATCGCTTCGGCAAACGCGATCGCCTCCTGGTTCGACATGCGCAGCACGTGGTAGGCCAGCCGTTCGGCCGACTTACGGCCGATGCCCGGCAGGTCGGCAAAGTAGTCCACGAGCCTCGCAATTGCGCCGCGGGTTTCAGCCATCGCTCTCCTCCTCGGCGACGGCTGCCGCAGTGGCGGCCGGAGCCCCAGTGGCCGCGGCGCCGGCCGCTACGGGGTCGGCTGGCCGTGCCGGCTCGACCTTGCGCACGGCGGCGTCGAACAGCGTGCGGGCCTGCGTGACCAGCGGGTGGTCCATCACATCGCGCAGGAGGGCCGCCTGCGACGGCACAGGGCGGGGCCGCTCGGCCGCCGGTTCGGGCAGTCCTTCAGCCGGCGCCGCCTGCGACACCACGATCGTGTGCCTGAGCGGCTGGCCGGCCACGTCGGACAGCCCGCGAGCGATGCCTGCGGCCGCTTCCGGGCGCCGCAAGAACGTGGCCGCTGTCGTGGCCGCTGCGGGAATCACGACTTCGAGCACGCCTTCGTTCCAACGCACGTCCGACGCGGCGGCCGCGAAATCGGCGGCCAAGCCGCCCACGGTCTCGCAGGCCTGCAGCCAGGCCGCCCGCGGATCGGCCGGCAGCGCCGGGGGCGGCGTCGGCTGCGCGGGAGCCGCGACGCTGGCCAAGCCCGCCGACGGCGCAGGCTCCACGGCCGCGGCAGCGACGGGTGCCGCGGCCGGGGGCGTCATGTCAGTCGTTTTTTTTTCGCGCGGTGCCACCGCGGCGCGGCACGGAGCCGGTGCCGAGCCCCCGGCCGCCGGCACGATCCCGTGGACGAGCGCCGCCAGATTGTCGAGATCCTCGAGCTTCGCCATCCGCACGATCGCCATCTCGGCGAGAATCGCCGCGTGGCCACTCGTGCGCATGCGGGCGAGCGTCTGATCGACGATCTGCAGCATGGCGAGCACCGTCTCGGTGCCGAGCGCCCGGCCGGTTGCGGCGAGGTCGACGCCGAGCCCCGGGCCCTCTCCTCCCCGCGGATCAGGGCTCCAGCCGACGCTCGCCAGAAGCGCGTCGCGAAGGGCTGCAATCACCTGTTCGAGCACGCCGCCGGGGTCGGCACCGCCCATGAGCGTGGCGTCGAACGCCCCGATGGCCGCGGCTGGATCCCGCGCGGCGATCGCCTGCACGAGCCGGCCGACCTTCTCCTCCCGCCCCGTGCCGATCACGGCGTGCACGGCGTCGACGTCGATCGCGCCCGTCGCCGAGCCCAGCAGCTGCTCGAGCAACGACTGGCTGTCACGCATGCTGCCCGCGGCCCGGCGGGCGATCAGCGAGAGCGCCTCGGGCGATGCTGTGCCCCCCTCGGCCTCCACGATCTGCTCGAGCCGCCGCGCGATCGCCGGAGCATCGACCGTGACGAAGTCGAACCGCTGGCACCGCGAGAGAATCGTGATCGGAAGCTTCTCGGGCTCCGTGGTGCAAAGCACGAATTTCACATGCGGCGGTGGTTCTTCGAGCGTCTTCAGGAGGGCGTTGAACGCCTCCCGTGTGAGCATGTGCACTTCGTCGATGATGTACACCTTGAATCGCCCGCGGGCCGGCCGCACGGCGACGTTTTGCCGCAGCTGACGGATCTCGTCGACGCCGCGATTGCTGGCCGCGTCGATCTCCACCACGTCGACATCCTGCCCTGCCGAGATCGCCGCACAGGTGTCGCAGGCGTTGCAGGGCTCGGCGGCCGGGCCACCTTCACACTCGAGCGCCTTGGCATAGATCCGCGCGGCGCTCGTCTTGCCGACGCCGCGAGCCCCGGTGAACAGATAGGCGTGGCCGATCCGGCCGCTCTCGATCGCGCCGGAGAGACCGCGGGCCACGTGCTCCTGGCCGACGAGTTCGTCGAACCGCTGCGGGCGATAGCGGCGGGCGACGACCTGATAGGGGGCCGATGCGGCCATGAGCGGCTCCGAAGGAAACGAGCCGGACGCCGATGAGAGGCCCACCGCACAAAGGGGCGACTGCTTATGGCTGCTGCGGTTAGGCCCTGACCAGGTTCACAGGCCCCCATCGCAGGGGCCTCTCATCGGCGCCCGCACTGGCGTCGGTTGTTTTGTACGCCCGGCGCCCCGCACGGTCAAAGGCTGCTACATTTCCCGGCCATGGCGTCTCCGATGATGCAGCAGTTCGAGGCGGCGAAGGCCCGGTGCCCGGGGGCGATCGTGCTCTTCCGGATGGGCGACTTCTACGAACTCTTCGGTGCCGATGCCCGCGAGGCCTCGACCCTCCTCGATCTCACGCTCACCAGCCGCGACAAGGGCCCCGACGCCCTGCCGATGGCGGGCTTCCCGCATCATCAGCTCGACAACCAGCTCG
>JBMLMS010000085.1:0-2027 GCA_049243925.1 Pirellulales bacterium | reverse complement strand
GCCGCGGGTCGCTTCGAGTGCGCGGTGATCCCGCGCGACGACGTGGCCGATCACCTGCTCCGGCTCGACCCAGCCGAGGTGCTCTGCGCCGAGAAGGATCGCGACGTCGTCACCGAGCTGGTTTCATCCGCAGGCTCCTTGCGGGCGGTGACCGCGCGGCCCGACTGGTGGTTCGCCGACACGGAGGCCACGGCTGCGGTGGCAAAAGCCGTCGGCGGCCGCCGCCTCGAAGGGCTCGGCTTCGATCTGCCGGCCGATCTCCCGGGGATCGCGGCGGCCGGGGCGACCGTGGCGTATCTTGAGGAGAACGAACCCACGGCCCTCGCCCGCATCGAATCGCTCACCGCCTGGCGGCCCGGCCATCGGATGGAGATTGATGAGGTCTCGCGGCGCAGCCTCGAACTCGTCCGCGGCAGCGCGTCGGGCCGGCGCGAGGGCTCGCTCGCCGGCGTCCTCGACCACACGAAGACGCCGATGGGGGGCCGGCTGCTCGGCGCTTGGCTCGCAGAGCCGCTCGTTGCCCTCGCCGCGATCAACGAGCGGCTCGACGCCGTGGCGAAGCTCGTGGCTGATGTCTCTCGGGCCGCGCGGCTCGTGGAAACGCTCACCGGCATCGGTGATCTCGAGCGGCTCACCGGCCGCGTGATCTCGGGCCGGGCCGGCCCCCGCGATCTCGAGCGGATCGGCACCGCGCTCGCGGCCCTGCCGGATATCATCGCCACGCTCGCCGGCACGCCTGGTCTGCTTGGCGACATCGCCACCCGGCTCGACCCTTGCACCGACCTCGCCAGCCGGATCACCGCCACGCTCCGCGAGGGCTGTCCGATGTTCGCACGCGACGGCGGCTTCATCCGCCCGGGCTTCGACGACCGCTATGACCGGCTCGTGGAACTCGCCTCGGGCGGCAAGGCCTGGATCGCCGAGTATCAGGCTCACGAGATCGAGCGCACCGGCATCCCGTCGCTGAAGGTGGGCTTCAACCGCGTGTTCGGCTTTTTCCTGGAGGTGAGCCGCACGCACGCCGCGAAAGTGCCATCCGACTACGTCCGCAAGCAGACGGTGAAAAACGCCGAGCGCTACACCACGCCCGATCTCGACGTGCGGCAGCGTGAGGTGCTCGGCGCCGAAGACGAGGCCACGCGCCGCGAGATCGAGCTGCTCGAGCAGCTGCGGGCCTTCGTGGCGGAGCACCGCATGCGGCTCGACCGCGCGACGGAGATCCTCGCACAGCTCGATGTGCTCACCTCCTTCGCCGATGTGGCCCGATCGCGAGGCTGGGCGCGGCCCGAGATCTCGACGGGCAGTGAGCTTCTGGTCGACGAAGGGCGTCATCCGATTCTCGAGAGCCTGCTTCCGGCCGGCACGCTCGTCGCCAACGACCTCGCGCTCGCGGCCGGCGGCGACGGCGCGCCTGCGATCCTGCTGGTCACCGGCCCCAACATGGGCGGCAAGAGCACGTTCATCCGTCAGGCGGCGCTGTGTGCGGTGCTCGCTCAGGCCGGAAGCTTCGTGCCGGCCAAGCGGGCCCGAATCGGCATCGTCGACCGGCTCTTCGCCCGGATCGGTGCCGGCGACGACATCGCCCGTGGTGCGAGCACGTTTCTCGTCGAGATGGCCCAGACCGCACGAATCCTCAATCGGGCCACCGCCCGCAGCCTCGTGATCCTCGACGAGGTCGGCCGTGGCACGAGCACCTACGACGGCCTCGCGATCGCCCAGGCCGTCGTCGAACATCTTCAGTCCCAAATCGGCTGCCGCACGCTCTTCGCCACGCACTATCTCCAGCTCGCGGCGCTCGAGAAACTTCCGGGCGTCGCCAATGCCCAGGTGCTCGTGCAGCAGCACCACGACCAGCTCGTGTTCCTCCATCGGGTGGCCCCGGGCGCCGCCGACAAGAGCTGGGGCGTGCACGTGGCCCGCATGGCCGGCGTGCCCACCGACGTCATCGACCGGGCCCGCGATCTGCTGCTCGGCTTCGAGGCCGACGCCGCTGCGCCGGCGTCGAAGCCCCGCCGCAAGGCGGCCAC
>JBMLMS010000084.1:0-6732 GCA_049243925.1 Pirellulales bacterium | reverse complement strand
GACTGTTCCCCAACTCTCTCATGAGTGCTGGTATAGAAACCGGGAAGGGGTCAGGTCAGGAACATACCGGCGATTTACAGAAGGGGTGTTGCTTTATCTCGAGCGGGAGCGGCGTGCCTTCGCCATCACGGACGAGCGTGTTGGCCGTGGCGAGCCCGAACAGACTCGCCACCACGAACAGCCCGGCTCCGAGCCCCGGGCAGGCCGGCAGCCGGGGCGATCCCAGGCGGTGTTCGACGAGGTGGAGGGCAAGGGGAAGCGCACCGAGCAGGAGGCCCCACATGACCACGATCTGGCCGCCGGTTTTCAGCGAGTTCCAGCCGCGTGACGCCGGCCGAGCCACGCGTGTGCCGCTCGGCATCAGGCGTTGCGGGTCGAATGCCATGCGAAGAAGACCGTGAGGAAGAGAGCGGGAACCATCAACAGCACGCCCGGCCAGCCAGCTCGGGCCTGCACCGCGAGGGCCGCCGCATGCAGCACCGATGCGGCGATCGCGCCGCACAGCGTGCACGTGAGCGACACTGCCCAGGGCTTGCGGTGCCACACGGCCCATGATGCGACCAGTGACCCGCCGCACCACAACAGGATATCTGCGGGGAGAAATGTCCACAGCGAGGCGCCGTCGTCACCGAAGGCGAACCAGCGCCGCCAGTCGGACGACGATGCCATCAGCGCCCACCATCCGAGCGTGGCGATGCCCTGCACGAAGAAGTAGCCGCTGGCCGCTGCGACACCCGACCGAAGGAAAACCACGGGACGCCAATCTCCACGAATTGACCTGACGCTGAGATGCGAACGTCTCACATCATTGACGCTGAGCGACCAGTGGACTAACTTAGCCCATATGATCAATGTCAACATCCACGAGGCCAAAACGCGGCTCTCGGCGCTCGTGCGAGCCGTCGAGGAGCGGGGTGAGACGGTCATCCTGCAGCGGCACGGCAAGCCCGTCGCAGAAATCCATGCCTACGGCACTCGGGGCGATGCGGCCGGTGCGGATCGTGACCTCACCCCGGATCCGACGCTGATGCCACGGTTTGCACCGGGCTACGATCCGACTGAGCCACTCGCCGCCGACGAGTGGCCTCCAGAACTGCAATGAGGCTGTTGCTCGACACAAGCGCCCTGCTGCATCTGGCGGCTGGCACGCTCTCGCCCGGAGCGGCCGCCTCGCTGGCCGCAGGCGGCTTGGCGTGTATCTCCCCCGTGAGTCCTTGGGAGCTCGCGATCAAAGTCAAAGCGGGGAAGCTCACGCTGCCTCTCCCTCCGCTCGACTACTGCATCAGCCTGGCCCGCCGGCATCGCCTCACGGTGCCAGCCGAGGGGCTCGACGCCGCACTCCTCTGTGCAGCGGCCGAACTGCCTCTCATTCATCGCGACCCGTTCGACCGGATTCTCGTGGCGGCTGCCTTGCGTGACCACCTGACGGTGCTGACCCCCGATCGCGCCATCGCGATGTACCCTGTCGCGACGATCTGGTGACCTGAACACGGCGGGCATGCATGTCGTGCCCTCGACTCTTACGTGCGGGCTTGTTCCGGAGGCTGGACTTTGCTGCTCGACGTCGTCTACCTCCTGGCCGCCGTGCTGGCCCTGCCCTGGGTCGCGTGGCGGAAGTTTTCCGGCGGCCGGCCGGTGGCGGCGCCGTGGACGCGGTTCACCGGTGGGGTCGACGTGGCCGCGAAGCCCACGGCCACGTCGCGCATCTGGCTGCACGGCGTGAGCGTGGGCGAGGTGCAGCTGCTCGCCGGCCTCGCGGCGGAGATCCGCCAGCAGGCCGAGGCGGCCGGGCGCATCGTCGAGTGCGTGGTGTCGAGCTCCACGACGACGGGCCTCGAGGTGGCACGGAAGCGGTTTGGCGCCGACCGGGCGTTTCCCTGCCCGCTCGATTTCACCTGGGCGGTGGACCGCGTGCTCGACCGTGTGCGGCCCGACCTGCTCGTGCTCGGCGAGCTCGAACTCTGGCCGCATCTGCTGGCCCGTACGGCGCGGCGCGGCATCCCGATCGTGGTGGCCAACGCCCGGATGAGCCCGCGGAGCGCGCAGGGCTACGCTCGCATCGCCTCGCTTGTGCGCGGCATGCTCCGCCACGTGGCCGTGGTCGTGGCGCGATCGCCCGAGGATGCCGCCCGCTTCACGGCGCTCGGTGCACCGCATGTGACCGTGGCGGGCTCGATGAAGTTCGACGGTGTGCGGGGCGACCGCAGCCTTCCCGAGATCTCGCGGCTGCGCACCCTCGCCGGCTTCTCCGACGAGGCGCTCGTGTTTCTCGCCGGTAGCACCCAGGCGCCGGAAGAGTCGCTCGCGCTCGAGGCGTTTCGGGCGGCCGAGCAGGCCTGCCCGCAGCTGCGGCTCGTGATCGTGCCGCGGCACGTGGAGCGCACCGCCGAGATCGCCGCCCTGCTCGATCGCTCGGGCGTGCGCTGGCAACGCCGGAGCGAACTCGAACGCACTGGCTTCGACGCCGCGGCCCGCGTGCTACTCGTCGACACGACGGGCGAACTCGGATGGTGGTGGGGCACCGCCACGATCGCCTTCGTCGGCGGCAGCCTCGACGGCAAACGAGGCGGGCAAAACATGCTCGAGCCCGCCGCCTACGGCGCCGCCGTCTGCTTCGGCCCTCACACCCGCAACTTCGCCCGCGAGGTCGAGACGCTGCTCGCGGCCGACGCGGCCTGCGTGGTGGCCGATGGCCCGGCCCTGCGAGCCTTCGTGGGCCACTGCCTGACCGATCCCGGCTGGGCCGCGGCGCTCGGCACGCGGGCTCGGGCTACCGTGGCCGCGCATCGCGGAGCGACGTCCCTGACGGCTCGGGAGATCATCGAGCGACTCGCCCCCGGCCGCATGACACAGTGACGGTTGCCGACTGCGGGCCGAATCCCGATAATCCAGGTCTCACACAGGAGCGGCCCGAAGGCCGCGGCCGGGGTCCGATTTTCGGACGATCATTTTCACGTCTTCACGCACGAGGCATCTGCCGTGGCACAAGGAAAGTATCTGTTCACGAGTGAGTCGGTCAGCATGGGGCACCCGGACAAGCTGGCCGACCAGATTTCCGACGGCGTCCTCGATGCCTACCTCGCCCTGGATCCGCGCAGCCGCGTGGCCTGCGAGACGATGGTGACCACCGGCCTGGCCGTGATCGCCGGCGAGATCACGTCGAAAGGCACGATCGATTATCAGCAGATCGTGCGGCAGGTGATCCGCGACGTCGGCTACACCGACGACGAGATGGGCATCGCCGCCGACACCTGCTCGGTGCTCGTGGCCGTGGGCAAGCAGAGCGGCGACATCGCGATGGGCGTGAACGAAGACGAGGCCAAGGGCAAGGACATCGGCGCCGGCGACCAGGGCCTGATGTTCGGCTACGCCTGCAACGAGACGCCCGAGATGATGCCGCTGCCGATCGCACTCTCGCACCGGATTCTCAATCGTCTCACCGAGGCCCGGCAGAAGGGCGAGGTCGATTGGCTGCGGCCCGACTCGAAGAGCCAGGTCACGGTGGAATACGAAGGCAATCGTCCCGTGCGGATCGACACGGTCGTCGTCTCCACGCAGCACGCACCCCACGTGTCGAACGAGGAGATCCGGAAGTTCATCGTCGACAAGGTGATCAAGCCGCTCCTGCCCAAGGATCTCGACACCTCCAGCATCACCTACCACATCAATCCCACCGGACGCTTCGTGGTGGGCGGGCCGCACGGCGATTGCGGCCTCACCGGCCGGAAGATCATCGTCGACACCTACGGCGGCTGGGGCCGGCACGGCGGTGGCGCGTTTTCGGGCAAAGATCCCACGAAGGTCGATCGCAGCGCCGCCTACATGGCCCGCCACGTGGCGAAGAACATCATCGCCGCCGGCCTGGCCGATCGCTGCGAGGTGCAGCTGGCCTACGCCATCGGCGTGAGCGAGCCGGTGAGCGTGCATGTCGACACCGAGGGCACGGGCAAGGTCGACGACCAGCGGCTGTGCGACGTGGTGCGCGAGTTCTTCCCGCTCACGCCGCGGGGCATCATCGACTACCTCGACCTGCGGCGGCCGATCTACCGCAAGACTGCGGCCGGCGGCCACTTCGGCCGCGATGGCTTCAGCTGGGAAAAGACCGACCGCGCAGCCGCCCTCGCCGAGGCCGTGGGGTCCGCCGTAGCGGTGGGCTGACGTCGAGTGCTCGCTCACGGGCCGACAGCCGCCGCAAAACCATCCGAGCCGCTCGAACGAGCGCTCGTGGTGGCGGCTGGTGCGCTCGTGGCGGCGCTCCTGGCCGCGTGCGGCGTCGTGCTCGTCGTCCGTCGTGTCGGCGGTGGGTTCGAGCCCGTGGGCGGCGCGGCGAGCCTCGTGGTCGCCGTCTTCGGCGGCCTGCTCGTGCTCGGCTGCGACGCGCTGGCTCGCGGCGTGGGGCTCTCGACCGCCTGGCGACATGCGGCGCGGGCCGGCTACCTGCTCGCCCTCGCCGCCATCGCCATGCCATTGCGGGCGACGTGGGGGCTCGAGACGGCGCTGCTCGTCGCGGGCGCGTGCTTCGCCGGAGCCGTCGTCGTCGGTCCGTTTCTCCGCGGAACTCCCCGCCGGTGGCTCCCGGGCAGCCTCGTTCCCGGTGGCGGGAGCGGCGTGCTCCGCGACGGTCACGCCCGGATCACGCAGCCGGCCGCGGCGGTGCCGCGAGCTGCCATCGGCTGCCCTGGTCACCTGATCCAGCGATTTGAGCGTTATGAACTCGACGGGCTCGACTGCCTCCAAGGCACGCTGACGCTCACCGTGCTCGAAGGATCGCGGACCGCGCACGGCCACGTCGGTTTCTGTCCGTCGTTCCGCCAGGTTCCACAGGTGGAGGCGAGCACGTCGTACGATGGAGTCGAGGCGATCGTCACCGCGGCCGAGATCGTTCCCTGGGGCGTGCGGATCGAGTGCCGGCTCGACGAGCCCACGGATGAGCCGATCGAGATTCCCGTGGATGTGATCGCACGGGCGCCCATCTGACCACGCACACACTCCCATGGCACGCTGGCCCGACCATCTCTGGACGACGATCTTCACCTACGGCGTGATCTTCGTCGGCTTTCCCCTGCTCTGCTTTTTGTTTTGGAGCTGGGTGCGCGGATGACAGACGCCAGCACCATCGTTCCCACGCCGCTCGTGGAGGCACTCGCGCGGGCAGGCCAGCACGAAGTCCTCCGGTTTTGGCCCACGCTCGACGGGGCCGGCCGGGCACGCCTGCTCGGGCAGCTTGCCGTGATCGACTGGCGCGAGTTCGAGACGCTCCGGCAGCTCACCCGCGGCCGGCAGGCCAACCCCGTGCCGGCGCCGCTCGACCTCGCCACCGCCACGACGCCCCCCTGCCTGACTCTGCGCGATCCCGCGAACCCGATCGCCCCGGCAGCCGCCGTCGCAGCCGGCCAGCGCCTCCTGGCCTCCGGGCTCGTCGGCGCGATTCTCGTGGCGGGCGGCCAGGGCACGCGGCTGGGGTGCACCGGCCCGAAGGGGCTCGTGCGGGTGGGGCCGCTGTCGCACGCCACGCTGTTCGATCTGCTGTTCGGCAAGCTGCGGGCGATCCACCGTCGCTTCGGCCGTCGGGTTCCGCTGGCGATCATGACGAGCTCCGCCACCGATGCCGACACGCGGCAGTTTCTTCGCAACTCGAATTGCTGCGGCCTCGACCCGGACTTCGTCCACGTGTTCCGGCAGCACGATCTCCCCGCCCTGGACGCCGCCACAGGCACGCTCCTGCTCGATGCCCCGGACCATCTTGCCATGGCGCCCGACGGCCACGGCGGCATGCTCGTGGCACTCCACGAATCGGGCGGCCTCGACTGGTTCGGCCGCCACGGCGTCGAGCATCTGGCGAGCTTCCAGGTCGACAACCCGCTGGCCCTGCCCCTCGACGGCGAATTCCTCGGCTACCACGCCTTGTCGCAGGCAGACTTCTCCACGCAGGTCGTGCTCAAGCGCGAGCCGCAGGAGCGGGTCGGCATCGTCGTGGAGCAGGCCGGCCGCCACGCCGTCATCGAGTACAGCGACCTGTCGCCGGCCCTCGCCGCCGAGCGGCGCCCCGACGGCCGCCTCCGATTCCATGCCGGCTCGATCGCCGTGCACTGCTTCACGAAATCATTCCTCGACCGCGCCGCCACCCGCGACGATTCACTCCCGCTGCACCTCGCCCACAAGGTCGTGCCGTTCCTCGACGAATCGGGCACGCTCATCTGCCCCACCGCCCCGAACGCCATCAAGTTCGAGCGGTTCATCTTCGACCTCATGCCGCTGGCCGACCGCGTGACCGTCGTCGAGATCGAGGCCCGCGACGGCTTCGCCCCGCTCAAGAACCCGGCCGGCTCGGCGGCCGACGCCCCGGAGCACGTGCACGCCGCACTCGTCGCCCACGCCCGCCGTCTCCTCGCCGAGGCGGGTGTCACCGTCGCCGACGGCATCGCCGTGGAACTGGACGCGGCCACGATCCTCGACGCCACCGACATCGCCGCCGCGCTCCCCCGCGGCACGCACATCGACACGCCCCGCGTGATCCGCGGGTCGTAGGACAGGCTTCAGCCTGTCGGGCCTCAACGTTTGAAATGCGCCGGCTTCGGGCTCCCCCAACGAAAGCCCGAGGCGTAAGCCGAGAGGATGCCCCGGTGGCGAAACACTACGCGTATTCCCTTCGGCTCACGCCTCGGGCTTCCAGTTGGGGAGGCTTCGGGCTCCCCGTGTCCCGCTCGCCGGCGTATTTGACCAGCGGAGCCA
>JBMLMS010000083.1:0-8960 GCA_049243925.1 Pirellulales bacterium | reverse complement strand
CGGGGGGGGGCCCCCCCCCCCCCGGTGTGGAGCCCGGTGGGGTCCGCCGCTGTCAAGAGGCGTCGTTTTGCGCCACAGGGGCAGCCTCTGGGCCCCCGCCTGGGGCTTCCGGGGAAAAACGGCGGGGCCCGACGTTTCCGTCGGGCCCCGCTTTCACGCTTGATATCTGGCGGCCTGGAGGGCCGCCGTGAGACTAAAACTGCCAGATCGCGTCGCAGCCGCCGTAGAACTGGCCGTACTGGCTTCCACCCGGCCCATTGGCCGTGCCGAGAGTCGGGCCGTAGGGAAGCACATTCCCGGCGCGGGCGGCAGCCATGTCGTCCGGGGCGTACCAGTCGTACCGCAGTTCAGGCCGAATGATCCAGTTCTTGGTGGGCTTCCAGTTCAGGCCCCACGTGGCCGCGAAGAAGTTGCCCTGGAACAGTCCCTGGTTCGGGCCACCGACCCAGTAGTTACGAATCGGAGCGAACACGCGATACCCGTTGTTGTCGCGGAACCACTCGAATCGCATGCCGGCCACGACCGTGTCGCTAACGTTGTAGAACAGGTACTGGTTGATGCCGTACCACTGCGCGAGCCCAGCCTGTTGGTTCTGCGTCTCGAGCCCGGTGTTGGCGTTGAACTGCCACCCGTTGTCGTTCTGCAGCACGTACGTCCACTTGTCGTTGATCTCGTTCGTGTAGACGTTGCTCCAAATCGACCGGTTGCCGATGTTCTGCGGCGAGTTGGCGATGAAGACGGGCTCGTTGCCGCTCGACACGGTCGAGGTCAGAGCCTGAGTCTGGTCGCTGTTCTTGAACGACACACCGCCCAGGAACGCCGCGTTGCTGTTGGCGTTGGTGTACCCGGGGTTGAGGAAGGCCTGGCTGTTGATGGGATCGCTGAAGTTGTCCCAGCCATTCGTAATACCGGCATACACCGTCAGCTGGTCGTTGGGCGTCCAGGTGTCGAGCACGCCGGTGTGGGTGAACGGCTCGCCATACTGCATCGTGTAGGCGTGCGTGTAGAAGAAGTTGCCGATCGCCGGCACCACTTCATACCCGATGATCGTGTAGAAGTGTCCGAACTTCACGACGTGGTCACCATAGCCGACCTCACCGTACATCTGCGGGATGGCAAGGCCGTAGTCCTTGCTCGAGGCCCACGAAGGAGATCCGGCCACGCCGGCACCGTTGGTCTGGTTTGCCAGAAAGCCGTCCCAGCCACGAGCCGTCGTGTAGATGTAATCGGTGCCGTAGAGGAGGTCGATGCGACCGCCCCAGTCGAGTCCGTCCGAGGTGTCGACCAGCTTCTCGTTGACGAGATAGAGCTGGTTCATCTGGCCCTGCCAGTTCCGATCGTTGAACGTGATCGGACCGTTGAACGGGCTGCCCCAGTTGTTGGCCCCGATGCCGGCTGCGACCCAGCCGTAGGTCTTGATGCCGCGGCTGGTGAGGAATTCAGTTTCCAGGTAGCGGTTTGGACCTTCCTCGGCGGACGCTTCCTGGGCCGCTTCCTGCGGCGGCAGGCCGCGCATTTCGTAGGCCTCTTCCTGCGGCACAGCCGCCTGCACGGGCGGCAGACCGCTGCCCGTCTCAGCCTGGGCATACTGGTTGTAAATGCTCGTGTCGAATCGCGACGGAACCGGATCCGTCGCAAACGTGGTCGTGGTCATCAGACCGACGGCCACGGAGAGTGGTAGGTAGCGGAACTTCTTCATGACTTCGTGATCCCCCAAATCAGTGGTGTGAGACAGACCGTACACACAAGGTTTTTCAGGCGTTCGCGCAGGACGCACGTTCCACACCCCGGTTCCGCCAAAGAGACGGGCGTGTGAAAATCCCCCCTGCCTCCTCGGGTATCGGTGCAGAGCCATCCCCGAAAACAAGGCAAGGGTCACGAAGCCGCAAGGTTTCCGCGACCGAAACCGAGCCGTGTGAAACTGTGCCGATCAGGCGGCCAGTGCGCCTTCCAGCAAGGCGGCGACGAACCGTTCTGGATCGAAGGGCTCGAGATCGTCGGCAGCCTCACCGAGGCCCACGAACTTCACCGGCAGGCCGAATTGCTCGGTCACCGGCACGATCACCCCTCCCCGCGCCGAGCCGTCGAGCTTCGCGAGCACGATGCCGGTGCAGCCGGCGGCCTCCTTGAACCCCTTGGCCTGCGAGAGGGCGTTTTGGCCGGCCGTGGCGTCGATCACGAGCAGCGTCTCGTGCGGTGCGTCGGGGATCTGCTTGGCGATCACCCGGCGGATCTTCGCGAGCTCCTGCATGAGATTGGCCTGGGTCTGCAACCGGCCGGCGGTGTCGATGATGCATACGTCGAAGCCGCCCTCGAGTGCCCGGGCGACCGCCCGGTGAGCCACACTGGCCGGGTCGCTGCCCGCCTCACCGCGCACGAGCTCCGCCCCGAGGCGATCGGCCCACATCGCGAGCTGTTCGACTGCGGCGGCCCGAAACGTGTCGCCCGCTCCGAGCACGACACGCTGTCCGGATTGGACGAACCGATTTGCGAGCTTCGCGATCGACGTCGTCTTGCCCGACCCGTTGACGCCGGTGACGAGGATCACCGTCGGGCCGCTGCCGGCCGCGGCGAGGGTGGTGCCGGCGGCCCGCAGCCGCTCGAGGAGCTGACGACGAATCGAGTCGACGACGGCCTCGGGATCGACCACCCGGGCCCGCTGCCGTTCGCGCACGTCGGCCACGATCGCCTCGGCGGCCGCCGGCCCCATGTCGGTGCGCACGAGCGCCCCGCGCAACTCCTCGAGAAAGGAGTCGTCGACGAGCCGCCCTTCGCGCTTGAAGAGGTCGCGCACGTCGGTGGAGAGCACCTGCGCGGTTTTGGCCAATCCAGACCGGAGGCGATCGAGCAGGCCACGGCGCTCCGGCGGCGGCGCGGGCTGCTCCGCGTCGTCTGCCTTGCGACCGAATCCGAAGATGGCCATCAAGAGTGCCTCCGTCAATCCATCGGTGTCGCCGCGCCGCGATCGGCGAGCAGTCGCCCGAGGACTCCCGCCACGAACCGGGCGGAGTCGGCCGTGCCGTAGCGTTTGGCCAGTTCGATCGCCTCGTTGACGGCCACCGGGCCGGGAACGTCGCCGCCGAGCATTTCAAACGTCGCCAGCCGGAGGATGGCACGATCGGTGGCGGGCATACGGGCCACGCGCCAGTGCTCGGCGCGGCCATCGAGCAGGGCGTCGAGTTCGACCCGGCGGTCGTGGACGCCGGCGACGAGCCCCTGCGCGAAGTCGACGAGGCCTGGATGGCCGAGGCGGGCTGCGATGAAGCGATCGACGTCGCCGGCGACCGATCCGGGGTTCATGTCGAGGCGATAGAGCGCCTGGAGGGCGATCTCGCGGGCACGGGTGCGGCGGGGTGTCTTCACGGTGTCGGATGTGCGGGCGCATGGGCCGCCACCATGGAGAGAAGTGAGATCATTTCAAGCGCCGCCGTGGCACATTCGGCCCCCTTGTTGCCCACGAAGGCGTCGGCAGGGCTGCCAGCGGCCCGGGCGATGGCCTGCGCGAGCGTGTCGCACGTGAGCACACCGAACGGCACCGGCAGGCCATGACGGCGGGCCGTCTGTTCGATGCCCTGCCCCACGGCGGAGGCGATGTGTCGATCGTGCGATGTTTCACCCCGGATGATCGCTCCCAGGCAGAGCACCGCTGCGAACCCGCCGCTGGCGGCGAGCCGATCGGCGGCGAGCGGCAGTTCGAAGGCCCCGGGAACCCAGGCGACGTCGATCCGCTCGCGTGGAACTCCGCCGGCCGTGAGGGCAAACAGGGCCCCGTCGAGCATCCGACCGGTGACGGCCTCGTTGTACCGAGAGACGACGATGGCCACACGCCGGGTTCCGAGCGCGTCGCGCACGTCGGCCGTGCCCTGCCATGTCTTACCCACCCCCACCGGAAGCATCTCCATGGCGACCCTACGACTTGAGGCTCGCGAGAAACTCCGCGTTCGACTTGGTCTTCCCGAGTCGGTTGACGAGCAGTTCCATGGCGTCGGTCGGGTTCATTTCGCCGAGCACGCGTCGCAACACGCACATGCGCCGATACTCATCCGGCTCCAGGAGCATCTCTTCCCGCCGCGTGCCGGAGCGGTTGATGTCGATCGCCGGGTAGATCCGCTTGTCGACGAGCCGGCGGTCGAGCACGACCTCCAGATTGCCCGTGCCCTTGAACTCCTCGAAGATCACGTCGTCCATCTTGCTGCCGGTGTCGACGAGCGCCGTGGCGATGATCGTGAGTGAGCCGCCCTCCTCCACCTTGCGGGCGCTGCCGAAAAACCGCTTGGGCCGCTGCAGGGCGTTGGAGTCGACACCGCCGGAGAGAATCTTGCCCGAGTTGGGCACCTCGGAGTTCCAGGCCCGGGCGAGCCGCGTGATCGAGTCGAGGAAAATCACGACGTCGCGGCCGTATTCGACGAGCCGCTTGGCCTTCTCGATCACCATCTCGGCCACCTGGACGTGGCGCGAGGCGTTTTCGTCGAACGTTGAGCTGATCACCTCGCAGCTTGGCCCCTTCACCTGCCGCTCCATGTCGGTGACTTCTTCCGGCCGCTCGTCGATGAGCAGCATGAAGACGTAGGCCTCCGGATAATTCTCCAGCACCGCGCGGGCCATCTTCTGCATGAGGATCGTCTTGCCAGCCCGGGGCGGGCTCACGATCAGGCCACGCTGTCCGAAGCCGATCGGCACGACGAGATCGATGACCCGCGTGGAGAGTTCTTCGCCGGTGGTCTCCATCACGATGCGCTCATCGGGGTGGAGCGGAGTGAGCTCGTCGAAGAACACCCGCGACGAGAGCTTGGCGGGGTCCTCGCCGTTGATCGCCTCCACGCGCAACAGGGCGAAATACCGCTCGCTCTCCTTGGGCGGCCGGATCTGGCCGGCCACGCTCATGCCGTTGCGGAGGCCGAAGCGGCGGATCTGGCTCGGCGACACGTAGATGTCGTCGGGGCACGAGAGGTAGTGATAGTCGGGGCTGCGGAGGAATCCGAAGCCGTCCGGGAGGATCTCGAGCGTTCCTTCGCCGAACATCAGCCCGTTGAGCTTCACCCGCTCCTTGAGGATGCGAAACACGAGATCCTGGCGCTTGGCACCGGTGATGTCGCCGATTTCTTCCTTGCGGGCGAGCTCGATCAGCTCGGCCATCGAGAGCTTCTGGAGAGCCGAAATGTGGGTGTCGCCCTTCTTGAGCGACTCGTAGCGGTCGGAGGCCTCGTGGTCGTCGAGTTTGACTTCTTCGGCGATCTCTTCGGCGATCGACATCGGCGCGCGATCGATCACGTCGTCAGGGCGGTCGGGGTCGGTGGGGGACATGAAAGACCTCGGAGGGCGCCCGCAGCAGGCCACGGGCGAACGAGCGGCGGGGGGAGCGAGAGAGAGGGGAAGAAAAGACCGGCTGGGCGGCCCGTCGGGACGAACCGAAGTTGATTGATCGACCGGCTGTTCGTCAGGGGCCGAGCAGCACGTCGACGATGCGATCAACTTGGGCGTGAGTATAGGCCAGGTCGCCCGAGGTATCCACGGGATGGGTGTTTTCCCGATCCGCTGTCGGTGCATGGCCGGCCGGCTGGCTGCGCCGGCCTGCCGCCCAGGCTGTCTCTCGGGCCGCCTGCTGGGCCGGGCTGACACCGCGCCGGGCGAGCCGCTCCCGCCTCACGCCATCCTCACATTCAACCAGCACCACGTGGTCGCACAGGGCATCCCATCCAGCCCGCTCCAGGAGCGGCACGTCGAGGACGACGAGCGTGTCGGCCCGGCCGGCATGCCGTTCGGCATCCGTGATCGCAGCCAGCGCCTGTTCGATGTGGCGATGCACCCTGGGGTGGACGATCGCCTCGAGGTCGGCGAGCGCCGTCGCCTGGGCCGGCGACGCCCCGAACACCTGCGCGGCCAGCAGGCTGCGATCGACCCGGCCACCGTCCGTGAGCACGCCCGCTCCGAAGCGGGCGACGATCTCCGCCTTCGCGTCGGCCTCCTCGAGCACGCCGTGGGCGAGCGCGTCGGCATCGATCACGCGGGCCCCGCGGGCAGCGAACCTTTGCGCCACGGTCGATTTGCCGGCTCCGATCCTGCCGCTGATGCCGATCGTGATCATGAGACGCCTATTTCTCACACTCCGCCCATGTCGCGCCCTCGTGCACCGACACGTCGAGCGGCACGTCGAGCGGGAGGGCCGACCGCATTTCGTCGAGCACGAGCTCGTGCACGGCGGATGTCTCCGCCGCGGGGCATTCCAGCACGAGTTCGTCGTGGATCTGCAGCACGAGCGCGGCCGTGAGCTTCTCGGCGGCGAGCCGGCGCGACACGCGGAGCATCGCCAGCTTGATCAGGTCGGCGGCCGAGCCCTGCACCACCGTGTTGATCGCCGTACGTTCCGGGAGCGCGAGGGTGAGCACGCCGGCGGCATTCCGCCGCCCCGGCCGGTCGCGGACGCCGGCGATCGTTCTCCGCCGCCCGAGCATTGTGGTCACGAGACCGTCGCGGCGGCAGCGGTCGAGGAGATCGTCCATGAACTCGGCCGCCCCGGCGAACGTGTGGAGATACGCGGCGATGAACTCCGCAGCCTCGGCCTGCGGGATGGAGAGCGCCTTGGCGAGGCCAAACGCACTCTGGCCATAGAGGATGCCGAAGTTCACCGCCTTGGCCGCCCGGCGCATCTCGGAGGTGACGGCCCCTTGCTCGATGCCGAACACGGCCGCCGCCGTGCGCGTGTGGATGTCGGTGCCCGACGCGAAGGCCTCTCGCATCGCCGCATCGCCCGAGAGATGCGCGAGGATCCGCAGCTCGATCTGCGAGTAGTCGGCCGCGACGAACCGCCAGCCCGGCTCCCGCGGCAGGAACGCCGCCCGGATCTGCTGCCCTTCGGCAGTCCGGATCGGGATGTTCTGCAGATTGGGATCGCTCGAACTCAAGCGGCCGGTGGCCGTGACCGTCTGGTTGAACGTGGTGTGGATCCGGCCGGTCGCCGGGTCGACGAGCGCCGGCAGCGCGTCGACATAGGTGCTCTTGAGCTTGGCGTACTTCCGCTGCTCGAGAAGTTTGGCCGGAAGCGGATGGAGGGGGGCCAACTCCTCGAGCACCTCGGCATCGGTGCTCGGGCCAGTCTTCGTGCGCTTGACCACGGGCAGCCCCAGCTCGTCGAACAACACCGCCCGCACCTGGAGCGGCGACGCGATCGAAAAGGCGTGGCCCGCGAGGCCGTGGATCTCCGTTTCGAGCGTCTGCAGCCGCGCGGTGTAGTCGCGCGAGAGCGCGGCGAGCACGGTGCAGTCGATCCGGACACCGCGAAACTCCATGTCGGCGAGGATCGTCGCCAGGGGCAGTTCGACGTCGGTGTAGAGTGCATGGAGGTCGGCCGAACGGAGCGCCAGGTCGAGCCGCTCCGCCACCCGCCGCACGATGCCGCACGCCTGCGTGGCATGGGCTGGATCGGCTGGCCGCTCGAGCGCCTCGTCGTCTTCGAGTGCCACGGCGAAGCCGGCGCGGCGTGCCACCTCGGCGAGCCCGTGATTGCGCTCGCCGGCATCAAGCAGATAGGCGGCGAGCAGCGTGTCGAACGTGCCCCCCGCAAGCTCGAACCCTGCGGCCCGCAGCGTGACGGTCTGCCGCTTGAGGTCGTGGCCGATCTTCTCGACGGCCGGGTCGGCCAGCATCTCGGCGAGCAGCCGGGTGCCCGGAGCGGCCCGATCCGCGAGCACCTCGGCCGCCACCCATACCGTGGCCTCGGCCGTCGCCAGCGCGAGGCCCGCGGGCGGCGCGAGCAGCCGGGCCTGCGGCGCCCACGCGACACACACCGCAAGCGGCCCGGCCGCCCGCAACGCCGGCACGAACTCCGCGAGCGCGTCGTCGTCGCGCACGTGTGTCGTCGGCGGCTGGGGCAGCTCGGCGACCGCTGGCGCGGGTTCGGTGGCGAGATCGAACATCGTCCGCTGCGCCGCCGCGGGCTGCGGCCGGGGGCGGGCTGCGGACTGCCGCGCCTTCGTCACGAGGCTCTGGAAGCCGAGTTCCTTGAGAAACGTGCCGAGCCGTTCGCCGTCGGGGGCGTGCAGCCGGGCAGCCTCCCAGGGCACCGTCACGGGCACGTCGGCGTCGAGCCGCACGAGCTCGCGGCTGGCCCGGGCCGCCTCGGCATACGCGCGGAGGTTTTCCTGCCGCTTCTTCCCCGCCACCGAGTCGGGATGGGCGAGCACATGATCGAGCGAGCCGTGGGCCTGCAGCAGCGCCGAAGCGATTTTGGGTCCGATCAGCGGCACCCCGGGCACGTTGTCGGCCGAGTCGCCCACGAGCGTGAGATAGTCGACAACCTGGTCCGGGCGGATGCCCCACTCGGCCTGGAGTTCGGCGGGCCCCAAAAACGCATTCGTACGCAGGTTGAGCAGCCGCACGCTCTCCGAGAGCAGCTGCCGGGCGTCCTTGTCGGACGTCGCGAGCACGCAGCCGCCCCCCTGCCCCGTCACCAGGCGGGCGAGCGTGGCCAAAACGTCGTCAGCCTCGTAGCCCGGCATCTCCAGGCACGGGATCCCCATCACGTCGAGCAGTTGTCTGATGAGCGGAATCTGCGGCACGAGGTCGGCCGGCATCTCAGCTCTGTTCGCCTTGTAGGCCTCGAACCGCTCGTGGCGAAACGTCGGCCCGGGCGCATCGAGCGCGCAGACGAGATAGTCGGCCTTCTGCTTCTCGATGATGTCGAGCAGGTCGCGGGCGAAGCCATAGACCGCCGCGACGGGCGTGCCCTGCGGCGACGTCATCTCCGGCAGCGCGTGAAACAGCTGGTAGACCCGCGACAGCGTGTCGATCACCCACACCGACTTGCCGGCAAGATCGGGCACGGCGGCTGACGCGGCGTCTGGCATGCGAGGATCATAACGGCTGGCCGCGACTCGCGGCGGCCTGCTCTTGGGGCGGTCCTTGTCTCGCCCAACCCGGCTCGGGGTTACCCCGTACCGTCTCGCCGGACGCTCACTGCGGCC
>JBMLMS010000082.1:0-4888 GCA_049243925.1 Pirellulales bacterium | reverse complement strand
AGCGCGACGTGGAGATCGGTTTTCGGGTCGAAAGCGGCGCGGTCGCCAACATCGAGCGGCTCGACAATCAGCAAAACATCGCCCTTCGCCAGGCGACGGTGGTGCAGGCCGACCGCTCGGTGCAACAGGCGACGATCGACCTCTCGCTGTATTATCGCGACCCGAGCGGCAAGCCCCTACTCGCGGGCCGCCCCCGGATGCGGCCGCTACCCGAGCCCGTGCCGCCGAGCCCGATGGTGTTTCAGCAGTCGCTCACCCGGGCACTCGCCGCCCGGCCCGAATTTCAGCGGCTCGCCCTCCAGCGGGAAAAACTCCTCGTGGAACGCCGCTTCGCGGAAAACCAGACGCTCCCCGGGCTCGACGCCCAGATCGCGGGCAACCAAGACGCCGGCTTCGGCAAGAGCCAGCTCTCCGGCCCTCTCGGCCTCGATCGACAGGTGCTCGAAGCGTCACTCGTGTTTCAAATGCCCGCCCAGCGGCGCGATGCCCGCGGCCGCGTGACCGCGGCACAGGCCCAGCTCGTGCAGATCGACCGCCAGCTGCAATACGCCGAAGATCAGATTCGGGCCGAGGTGCAAGACACCTATTCAGCACTCGAGCGGGCCTACGAGTTTCACAAGCAGGCTTCCCAACGGCTCGACCTCGCCAGGGTCGTGGCCCGCGCCGAGCGGGAGCAGCTGCGGCTCGGACGCAGCGACGTGCTGCGCGTGACGCTCCGCGAACAGGCGAAGTTCGACGCCGATATCTACGAGATCGGCGCCCGGCAGGAATACTGGCGGGCCGAGAGTGACCTGCGAGCCGCCGATGCCTCCCTCGGCCCGGAGAGCTGCGGCTTCTTCGACAACCTCATGCTGTGCAAGTGACGGATGACAGGCTAAAGCCTGTCCTACAACCGGGCACCCCTACGCCTTCACGATGCCCAGCCGCGCGAGCTGGGGCAGGCTCTTCGTGATAAAGGCATCGCAGGCGTCAGCGATCAACTGCCGCCGCGTGTCGGCATTGACCACCGGCTTTCCATCCTGCTGGATCGAGCGACCGGAGCCGGTGAGGCGGGCTTCGACCCGCTCGGCCAGGCCACTGCGGCCGCGCTCGGCAAGCTCATGAAGCATCGCGGCGTCGAGATCCCCGAGCGTGTGTCCAGTGCCGCTCTTCTCGCTCGCGAGTGCCACCGGACGGCCGCCGAGCGCGTCTGACACCAGGATCGCCCGATTGAACGGCGACGTGAGCGACACGGTGCCCTCGACCGCGGCCGGAGCCGGCTCGAGCGGCGTGTTCGCGACTTCAAAGAGCCCCATGGCCACGCCGGCATCCACCGCCCGGATCGTGTCGGCGGGCTGAGTGTCTCGCATCTCGGGGGCTGCCACGATCTCGGAGAGCCGCAGGCTGCGTGCTCCGAGCAACCCCAGCAGCCGCTCGTAGACGGGCCCCTGCACCGTCGAGGTGACGACACCGAGATTCGCCTTGTAGGGCAGCGTGACCCCAGGCTTTGCCATGTGATACGCGAGGTCGTCGACCAGCCCCAGCCGCTCGGTGGGGTCGGCCATGAGCCGCGGCTCTTTGGCGTAGATATCCCAGCGAAACGCCGTGTTGGCACAGAAATCCTTGTGGGCTTCCGTCACCAGCCGGTCGCTCGTGGTGCGGAAGAGCTCCTGGAATTCCGGCCGCACGCACAAGTCCCAGAAATTCGTGAACACCGGCAGGCTGCCCACGAACGCAAGCCCGGCCGTGCCGAACATGCCAGCCACCTCGCTGAAATAAAAGCTCGTCCAGTGCTCGTTGAGATACTCGTGGGCCAGATACCGGATGTCTTGCTTGAGGAGGCCGTCGACATAGGCCGCGGCCTTCGGATTGTCGTCGAAGTAGCGGGCGTGACGGTCGCGGATGAAGACGAGATACGCGAGCGCATCGCGGATCTTCTGCACGCTGTCGCCCTGCCGCAGCTGGGCATACTGCCGGAGGATGCCGCGGATCGGCTGCAGATGAGCCCACCCGGGCATCGAGTTGTAGCTCACGAGCAACAGGCCGCCCGGCGCGAGCCGCTCGCGGGCGATCGCGAGAATATCTTTGCGGACGTCGTCGGACACCCAGCTGAACACGCCATGGAGGGTGATAAAGTCGAACGAGCCGAGATCGGCGGGCAAGTGGGCGAAGTCGGACGTGATCGCCCGCGCGTTCGTGAGCCGCCCGGCTGCGAGGTCGTGCTCGATCGATCGCGTGTGGTCTGGGTTGACGTCGACGCCGATGAACTCACCGGCAGGATTGGCCGCCGCCAACGTCGTGAACGAACGGCCGAGGCCACACCCGAGCTCGAGATAGCGGAAGCCGGAGGATGCCTGCGGCGGCACCACGCGGTTGAGCGCGGCGACGTAGCGCATCGCCACGGGCGCCATGTTGGGGTAGAAGCCTGGAATATAGGCCACGTCGGTGATGTAGCCTGCTGCGTCTGCCGCTCTGGTCGTCATGCCGTGAAACTCCTGGGGAAGGCTCCCAGTATGACCGGAGGCCCGCGCAAGACAACGGGCCTCGGCATCCGTGCGTAGGACAGGCTTCAGCCTGTCGACGCATGTGACAGGCTAAAGCCTGTCCTACGCATTCCGCGTGAACTTCCGCCATTTTCTCGCCAAGCGCCGCCGGATGCTCGCCGCCTCCGCCGGCACGCGGTGCAGCCCGATCGCCCGCGCGACGGACCGCCGCCTGGCCACGGGCTCGACGGGCGTCTCGAAGATCGTGGTGAACTGATCGAGGATCGCAGCCGACGACGCGCACGCCGGCACACGATTGTCGCGCAACCACGGCCGGCCGAGGATCGCGGCATGGAGGGCGGGATCGCGGTCGACGGCCACGACCCGCTCGACGAGATCGTCGAGCGACCGGCGCGTGAGCGGCCCCTGGTCGTGGACCGAGAGAAAGCTGCGGGTGTCGAAGTCGCGGCCCACGCAGGGATCGCCCCAGTAGATCGGGATCGAATCGACGAGCATCGGCTCGACGATCTTCTCGGTGGTGTAGCCAGGATGGGATTCGTTTTCAAAGGCGATCGTGAATTTATAGTCGGCCAGAAATGCCCGCTTGTCGGCCACGCGATGGCCGAGCGTGTTGAGCACCTTGCCGCCGGAATCGACCGGCTTGTAGCGGGAGAGCCGGCGGAAGAAATCGTTGCGTGCCCGACAGAGTGGGTTTGAGACCACGAACGCACAAAACTTCGTCTTGCCCGCGACGACGGCCGCTGGGTCGTAGCCGGCCGGCTTCACGAGCGCTTCGGGGGGCACGTAAAACGGCCAGTGGGGCAGCCGAAAATGCCGGGGATGGGCGGTGTGCTCGAAGGTGAACGCCCAGTCGCACGCCCGCCAGTCGGGCGGCAGGTTTTCGCCGGTGTAGAAGATCCGCACGCAGTCGTACTGCAGAAACTCCTTGCGCCGCCGGCCGACGTAGGCGTAGACGACGTACTCGGGATCGTCGCAGATTTCGAGGCGGTAGCGTTGCGCGAGCAGCCGCGTGAAAAAATTGTCGCGGGTGTCGAAGCTGTCCCAGAACCCGACGAATTTGATACGGACCGTGCGACGCTGGTCGGGCAAGGGAGTGCGCATACTGTGACCGCAGCGTACCAATCCACGGCAGCCAGCGGGGGGCCCGGCCCGTGCCGTTGTAGGTGCAGACTGGTAGTCTGCACACCGCCACAATCGGCAGATTACCAATCTGCCGCTACAGCGCCGGACAATCAGCAGATTACCAATCTGCCGCTACAGCGCCGGGCAATCGGCAGATTACCAATCTGCCGCTACAGCGCCGGACATTCGGCAGATTACCAATCTGCCGCTACAGGCCGGGGCACTTCGACGCTACCGGATCGGCACGAGCGGCGGATCGGCCGTGGGCGCGGCTGCGGGCACAGGCGTGGCCGGGGCGAGTGGCTGGAGCCTGACCGGAGGAGCCTGCGTCGGCACCGGCACAGCGGCCGGCGCGGCCACTGGCTGCGGCAAGGCCACGGGCTGCGGCACCGCCGACACCCGCGCCACGGGCGCTGCCGCCTGGACGGACCGCGCATTCAAGTCGTCGACCAATTGCTGCACCTCCGGTCGAATGCCGATGCCGCGTCCTTCGAACACGTCGGCAGGCGTGACGCCGAAGCGACCGTAGAGCATCGAATCGGCGTTGTGATCAACGGAGATGTCGGAACCGCCGAGCGAGACACCGAGAAACAGGCCCCGGCTCCGGGCATACGAATAGATCTCGGCGCCGAGCCGGGCATCGGTGCCGGCGTTAGCCTGCCGCCCCACCGGCCCCGCTGCGATCGAGGCATCAGCCCCGAGCGTCACCTTCTGGCCATTGAGAATCCCCTGAAGGCTGCGGGGCGTGGCGAAGACGAGCACGATGTCGGCCGCCTGCACGCCGGCCTGGAAGCCGAGGCTGCCGCCGCCCATCGTCACGAGCACCGGCGCGGTCCACGTGCGGTCGGGCTTGCGGACACAAAGCACGCCCTTGCCATAGTTCACACCCAGGATGAAGCCACCCTTGATCATATTGGGGAAGATCGCGATCCCTTCCGCCCGCTGCAGCATCGCCGGGGGGAGCGATTCGATCTCCAGCCCGAAGAACTGGTCGAGCGCGTTCTTCGCCCCGACGACGGTCTGCACCTCGGCCTCGCCGTAGGTCATCTGCTGGGCGGGAGCGACAGAGCCGAGCACAGCGGCGGCGACACAGACGCCGGAGATCAAAAAGCGGGCACGCATGGCGAATCCTTTCGCTGAGGGAACGTGGTAAAAGTGTATCCCAGCGCGCTTTTCCACCAAAAGGTGGAAATCCACCGGGACTCAAACTAGGCTCTCTTTTCCTGGAAATCGCCCATGCTTCATCGCCTCGTGTCGCTCGCGCTCCTCGCTGCCTTGCCGCT
>JBMLMS010000081.1:0-16044 GCA_049243925.1 Pirellulales bacterium | reverse complement strand
CCACATCCACGCAGTTTATTCTCATGAAAATTATCACAAAAACACTGCTCCGTACAAAACGCCCAGTCACGCAAGTATCCTCAGCAGGTGTTCAAACTTAAACACAGACTAAACTAAACTAAACTAAACGCCCGGTCATACAAGTATCCGCATAAACTTGAACACTATTTATTCTCATTTAAACTCCGATTTTTTCAAGTGTAAAAAAATATGCCGTGCCCCGTACTAAACGCACGAGTATCCTCCTCCATCTCCCCACCCCCTTCCTTCGCCCCTGCCCCCTCTCCCTCGGCAGACACCACCCGCACGATCACACTCGCACCGACGGCGTAGCGATCGCGTTCGACGAGCAGGCGGGCCCGGCGTGAGCCACGGAGCAAGCGGCCCTGCGAGACATGCCGCACGAGTTGGGTCACGAACCGCTCGTAGGTGGCGTCGTCGATGCCGCGCAGCCGCCATGTCTCCCCGCTCCCCAGAAAAAACACGCTGCCCGACCCGTAAAACTGTCCGGCCATCGCGATCGGATGGGAGTCGCGTGCCGGGCCCTCGACGCCCGCTGCCCGGGCTCGTGCATAGACGGTGGCGCCAGGCTTGGCGACCGACGCTCCGAAGCAGGAATAGACACCCTTGAACTCGGCCCACACCGTCTGGCTCGCGACGCGGCTCGACGCCAGCCAGAGAAACTCCGCGTCTTGCCCGTCGGTCGTCAGCCCGAGCGGCATCGGCTCCTCGCGCGCCTGCGGGCTTTCGAACGCGGCCTGCACGGTTCGGCGAAGTTCGACCGGATGGAGAGCCCGCACCACGCTCGTCTGAGGGTCGGCTAGCCACGTCTCCATGAACACTCCGCCCGCGACGAGCACGAGCCCCCCCGACTCCCGCGCCACCCAGCGTTCGAGCCGCGCCTGGGCCGCCGCATCGAGCAGCCGCCAGTCGTAGTCGAACGCCACGATCACGTCGTATTCCGCGAGCGCCTCGGCCGTGGGCGGAAACGCATCGAGAATCCGTCGGGCATCCTGCGAAATGCCCGGTGCCGCCGTGCCGAGCAAGACATCCACCGCGAAGCTCTTGTCGCGCTCGAGCACGTTGCGCATGAACTGGTATTCGCGCGACGGCCCGCCCGCCATGAGGAGCACCTGCGTGACCCGGTCGACCACCTCGACCTCCACCGCCTGCGAGTCGTCGGCGGGGGCCCGATCTTCCGCGGGCGGCGCGATCCGCATCACGAGCTCGCGGCGGCCCGTCGCGTCGAGGCCGGGCAGGTCGAACCGTGCCGTCGCGAGCGCTCCATCGGCGGCGAGCACCACGTCGGCAGCCTCGATCACCCGCCCGGCGCCGCCCGCCGCGGCCTCGGCGAGTTCCACCCGCACCGTACGGCCGGCGAGCCCCTGGGCCTGCACGTAGCCCGTGACGGAAAAGCGGTCGCCCGGAAACACTCGCGCCGGCGCGAGCAGATCGGCCACCCGCACGTTTGGTGGAAGCGTGTCGGAGCCAATGCCCAGGGTGTGCACCGGCACGCGGCTCCGGACGACAGCCGTCGCGGCCGCAGCCGGATCGAGCCCGGCGTTGTTGGCCCCATCCGAGAGCACGATCACGCCGGCCAGCACCCCGGGCGGCTCCTGGTCGATGACGTGCGCGAGTGTCTCGCCGAGACGTGTTTCAAACCCCCGGGGCACCAGCCGCTCGCGCCACGCAGCGGCAGCTCCCTGCGCGGCCTCCTCCGCTGAGGCCGTTGAGTCCCGCCCGGCAGCCTCCGCGGCCGGCAGCACGGCGAGCGGCTCGGCATCGGCGTCGAAACGCCACAGCGACACTTCGTGCGTGTCGCCGAGCGCGGCGAGCAGCCCGCCCGCTTCGAGGGCCCCGAGGGCCCGCGCGGCCCGCGATGCGTCGGCCCCGTCGGCTGCAGCCCTGCCATCATCGATTGTCATGCTCGCACTCGTGTCGACGAGCACGGCCACCCGTGAAGGAAACAGCACTTCGTGCTCGGCCGTGCGCTCGAAATCGAGATACGCCGCCGCGAGCGCGGCCAGCGCACCGAGCCGCAGGGCGGCCAGCAGCACTGCCACGCCACGCGGCAATTCCGCCGCATCGCGTCGAATCATCCAGATCGCAAACGCGGCGAGCGCGGCGAGCGCGGCGACGAGCAGCGGCATCTGCCACCACTGCGAAAAGCCGTCGACGACGGCGCTCGTGATGCGATGGTGCACCTGCTCCGTGGTCGCCACGAGCGGCAGCGGCAGTGGAATGGTGACGGAATTCGGCATGACGGGCTGGAATGAAGGGTGGCCGCGAGGCCGGCATCAGGCGGCCGGCCGCCGGGCCGGCAGGTGGTAACTCGCGGCGTAGGCGACGATCTGTTCCATGACGAGGATCGCAAGCAACGCGTAGAGCAGCGGGTGCAACAGCGAGACGCCGGCGAGCGTGCCGGAGCCCGGATCGAGCGCGGCGGCGGTGTCGTAGCGAAACGGAATCCCGGCGAGCGTGCGGTCGAGCCGGTCGCGGCCGATCCGCTCGAGCCGCCCCTCGTCGACTCCCACGTTGACGGCGAATGCCCGCTCGCGTTCGGTGCCGTCGAGCCGTTTCCAGCGGGCCACGTAGGCGCCCGCCGTCGCGGTGGGAAGCCGGGCCGTGAGGCGGCCGTCGGCGCCGAGGGCCGCGGTCTGGTGCACGAGCGTGCCCGCGGGCGGCACCAACACATCGACCTCATGCGCATCGCTGCCCGACTCGAGCACCACCTCGAGCGGAGCCCCGACCTCCAGCGCCCCGGCGCGACGCCGGGCCGCAGCCAGATGGCTCTCGAGTTCGAGCATCACCACGACCCAGCTCGGGTTGCCGCGGGCCCAATTGTTCCACACCGGCGCCGCCGTCGAGAGCACCGCCACGACGAGCCCCGCCCCGAAGGGCCGTTCGACGACAAGCGCCGCGCCGTTGCGCAGCGAGAGCAACCGGCGGAGCCCGTCGCCCGAGGGCGGCTCGTAGCCACGCTCCACGGCGAGATAGCGTTCGACACGCACTGCATCGAGGAGCGGGTTGCGCTGGCCGGAGAGCACCGCCACGACCGGATGATCCTCCACCCGCACGTCGGGACCGTCGGCGGTGGCCACCCCGCCGAGATCCACCGGCCCCGCGAGCGGCACCGGATAGAGACCGGCCCCCGCGCGGTGGAGCGTGCGATTCACCGTATCGACCTTCGTGCGCGGGCCGCCGAAGAAGACCACGCCCCCACCGCCCTTCGCGTATGCCTCGAGCGCGGCGACCTCGGGCGGATCGAACTGCGGCACGTCGAGGAGCCAGATACAGTCGAACGCCTGGAGATCGAGCGTCACGAGAGCGCGGGGCGGCTCGACGCGCGGCCGGAGGCCAGTCGGCGCGCCGGCCCCCGGCGCGAGTGCCGTGGCGAGGTAAAACGCGTCGCCCGTGCGTGAGCCGCCCTGCGGGTCGCCATCGATCACGAGCACGTCGATCCGATCGGCCACGTCGACCACGGCCGACCGCAGGTTGTCGGCCGGCACCGCGTCGGCCGGAATCCGTGCCTCGATCACGTGGCTGCCCGACGTCGGAAACCGCACGTCGAACCGCTGCACGGCGACGCCGCCGGCCGGAATCTCGTCGATCCTCGCGCCCGGCCGCTCCGCTCCGTCTTCACGAAGTTCCACCGCCACGCCGCGCACGGGGCGAGCAGAATCGTTGCGCACGGCCACGTCGATCGGCAGCACCACGCCGGTGGCGGGCACACCGCCTGCCACTTCGAGCCGCTCGATCGTGAGGTTGCCTGCGGTGCCGTCGGCGGCACAGTCGACGAGCCGGAGCTCGACGCCGCCGGCCGTGATCCGCCGAAGCAGGTCGGCCATCTCGTCGGCCGCCTGCCAGTCTTTCGCACGAAAGTCGCTCACGAGCCAGAGCACCTTCGCCGCCGCCGACCCCGACCCCAACGCCTCGAGCGCCGCCGCGAGCGCGCCACGCGGGTCGGCATCGCTCTGGGAGCACGGCAGGCGGGCCAGTTCATCACGCAGCCGCTGCACGAACGCGGGAGCCACGGCTTCGCGGTCGAGATCGAAGCGGGGCGGCGGACCTTCGTCTGCAGCCCGGGCGAACGCCGACACGCGGCCGAGCGTGAAGTCGTGCCCGCCGGAGGCCGTGGCCAGTTCGCCACCGATCCGTTCGACGACGAGCCGGCCGCGGTCGAAGGCCGACGTCTCGCCGACGCGATCCCCCGCCGACATGTCGCCCATCGAATAGCTGTCGTCGAGGATCACGACGTGGCTCGTGCGGCCCGCCCCGAGCAGCTGCCCCAGCGCATGCTGCCAGCGCGGCTGGGCGAGCGCGAGCACCACGCCGAGCACCGCGGCCACCCGCAGGCAGAGCAGGAGGATCTGCTTGAGGAGCACGCGGGTGCGATACTTCCGCTGGCTGGCGAGGAGAAACTCCATCGCCGCCCACCGCACCTGCTTGTGCCGGAGCAGATTGATCAGATGAATGATCACCGGCGCCGCCACGATCGGCAGCCCCCACCAGACGAGCGACGGAAAATCGAACGTTGGCATGCGTCAGACCGGCATCCGGGCGCGGCGGGAAAGAAACTTCACGAGGGCGGCATCGAGCGGCTCGCCGGTGCGCACGAGGGAGTAATCGCACCGCGCCGCGGCCGCCCGCCGCCGGGCGTCGGCCAGAAATGCCTCGAGCGCCGCCAGATACCCGGCCCGCAGCGCCCGCGGATTGCAGGCGATCTGCTCGGGCAGCTCGAGCCCCTCGAAACGGGTCGGCCCATCGAAGGGAAACTCGAGCTCGTCCTCGTCCATGACGTGGAGCAGCACGAGGTCGTGGCCCCGCTTCCGCAGCATCTGCAGCCCCTGAAACACGCCGTCGCGGTCGCCGAGCAGATCCGACACGATCACCACGAGCCCGCGCCGGGGGAGCGTTTCGGCGAGCGACTTGAGCACCGGCAGGAAGGCGGTGCCGCGGCCACCGCGCGGGGTCTCGAGCACCTCCACCACGTTCGTGAGCTGCGACCGCTTCGTGCGAGCCGGCACGCTCGCCCGCACGCGATCGTCGAACACCGCGCAGCCGGCCGCATCGCCGTGCGAGAGCGCGAGCCACGCGAGGCTGGCGGCGAGCGTGGCGGCGCAGTCGTATTTCGAGAGCGGCCCCGAACGGTAGTCCATGCTCGCCGAGCCATCGACGAGGAGCGCGAGCCGAAGATTCGTCTCTTCTTCGAACTCCTTGACGTAGAGCCGGTCCTGCCGGCCCCACACCTTCCAATCGACGCGGCGCAGGTCGTCGCCGCGCACGTACTCCCGGTGCTGGAGAAACTCCACCGACTGGCCCTTGTAGGGGCTCTTGTGGAGGCCTGCCAGCACGCCCTCGACGACCGCCCGGGCCCGCAGTTCGAGCCGGGCGATCCGCGCGATCGCCTCAGGATGCAAATATCGTTTGGAAACGGGCGTCACGCGTGAGCTCGTCCTCTCGGGCAGGGGTCGTGTCGATGATCCGGCGAATGATGCCGTCGGGCGTCACGCCCTCGCTCTCGGCCGCGAAGCCGACGACGATGCGGTGCCGCAGCACCGGGGCGGCGAGCGCCTGGAGGTCTTCGACGGCCACGTGGCTCCGGCCCTGCAGCAGGGCCCGCGCCTTCGCGCCGACGATCAGGAACTGCACGGCCCGCGGGCCGGCCCCCCACGAGAGCTGATCGGAGACGAAATCGGGCACGCCCTTCTCACCGGCCCGCGTCTGCCGCACGAGCGCGAGCGCGTAGCGCACGAGATGATCGCTGATCGGCACCTCGCGCACGCTCTGCTGGAGTGCGATGATGTCGGCGGCGGAGAGCACGGGATGGGCCTCGTCGACGACGGCGCCGGTCGTGCGGCGGGCGATCTCGAACTCCTCGTGGAACGAGGGATAGTGCACCCGCACCTTGAACATGAAGCGGTCCTGCTGCGCCTCGGGCAGCGGATAGGTGCCCTCCTGCTCGATCGGATTCTGCGTGGCCAGCACGAAGAAGGGATCGACGAGCTTGTGCCGCACACGGCCCACGCTCACCTGCCGCTCCTGCATCGCCTCGAGGAGCGCGGCCTGCGTCTTCGGGGGCGTGCGGTTGATCTCGTCGGCCAGTACCACGTTGGCAAACAGTGGCCCCTCGAGAAACCGCAACTGCCGCGTGCCGCTCGCCCGGTCTTCCTCGAGCACGTCGGTGCCGATGATGTCGGCCGGCATCAGGTCGGGGGTGAACTGGATCCGGCTGAACGAGAGATCGAGGCTCCGTGCGAGCGTGCTGATCATCAGCGTCTTGGCCAGCCCCGGCACGCCTTCGAGCAGGCAGTGGCCACGGCTGAAGAGCGAGATCAAAAGCTCTTCCACCACCTCGTGCTGGCCGACGATCACGCGGGAGAGCTGGGCAAGAATGCGGTCGTGGGCCTCGTGCAGACGCTCGACGGCGGATCCGAGGTTGGCGGCGGACGAATTCATGAGGGCTCCGAAACAGGGGGCGAAACGCGCGACGACCGCTGGCCGATCACCGCTGGTAGATGGGCAGCGTACCGTTTTCCAGCTGGAGGATGGTGAGGTTCGTGGCGGTGGTGTACACGGGGCCGATGTAGCCCTGCGACCAGAACAGCGTCTCGCCGTCGGCCTGGGCCTCCGAAAGCAGCCGTTTCTCCATTTGATCGCGATACGTCTCCCACTTCCGGCCCCCCTCGCGATACATCACCTGAGCGTAATAGAAGTGGGCGTAGTGCCAGTGCCCGAAGCCGTTGTTGGCGATGTTGCCGAGATGCTTTTCGGCGTAGTCGAGCATCCGCGGCACGTGCGTATCGTCGTATTCACCGGCGTTGAACAGGCAGGCGATCGCGGCGGCGGAGATCGCCGGCCGCCCTCCCCCGCCCTTCGAGCTGTACTGCACGCCGCCGTCGGGCATCGTGCATTTGTGGATGTAGGCGATCGCCTTGTCGATGATCTCGCGCGGCACGGGAATGCCGGCGTTGCGGCAGCCCCGCAAGCCCTGCACCTGCGTGATCGTGGTGGAGCCCTCGTCGAAGTTGTTGCCGTCTTTCGCGCTCACGTAGCCCCAGCCGCCGTCGGAGGTCTGGGCCCGCCCGGAAAATTCCACCGCCTTCGTGAGCACCCGCACGAGCTCCTCGCGGCGCCGTTCGTCTTCCTCCTCGCCGAGCACCTGCGAAAGAAAGAGCATCGAGAAGCCGTGGCCGTAGGTGTAGCGATCGTCGCTTTTCGGATCGCCGATCAGGCCGTTGACCCGCCCGCGGCTCACGAGATAGTCGACGGCCTGCCGGATCGGCTCGGCATAGCGGCCCTGCGTCGTGGTCGAGCCTTCGAGCAACAGGGCGGTGCCCGCGAGCGCCGTCATGGCGGTGGGATAGCGGCCGTCGTTCGCCGCCCAACTCCCCCGGCGCGACTGCCGCCGCACCAGCCAGTCGAGACCCTTGGTGACCGTGCGGTCCACACGGCCGTCGAGCGGCGCGCCGCCGACCGTCGCCGGCAGCAGGGCGGCTCCGAGCAGGCAGACCACGACGGCGCGGCGCACAGGCATGACGACACTCAAAAGGGAAGAGGAATCGTCAGCGCCTTCTGGAGCCACGACTCGAGTTCGGAAAACAGATCGCCACCGCCCGTCGGCTTCTTCGCCGCCTGGTACGGCGGCCGGGGGGCCATCGGTGCCCCCGTGAAGTCGAGGCGGATCTCGGCCGCGTCGCCCCCGGTGCGGGCGAGCGTTACGGTATGGGCGTCGGGATCGCCGCTGATGTCGCAGCCGGCGAACACATGCTGCTGCATCCGGATCTTGTCGTCGACATACACGGCGTGCCCGGTGCGCTTGTCGAGCACGAGCACGCTCAGCGCCGAACGGTCGCCGTCGCGCCGCAACTGGAGGTGCCGGGCGAAGAGCAGCACCGGCAGTTCGGCTGGCTGATGGCGGTGGAGGCAGTGCCGCACCAGCGTCACGGGCACCGGCCAGAGCTGCTCGCCCCGATCCTGCGACACGGCCCAGATCGAGCCGGTGAAGCTCACGCCCACCGCGTCGTCACCGGGCACCATCTGAGGCAGCGGTGTCACGATCCCGAGCGGGTCGAACTGCTGCTGCTCCTGCGGCGTTTCGCGGCGGCCGGCGATCACGAGCAGGCGGTCGTGCCAGGGGATGACTTGCAGGCTTTCCAGCCCCGACGGCATCGCGGACAGCACCGTCCGAAACCGCACGGCCCCCAGGGTGAGATCGACGAGCGTCAGCGCCCCGTCGGGCTCCAGCACGGCAAGTGTCTCGGGCCCCGCCTGAGCGGCGCGGGCGGCCGGCGAAAACGCCCCGAGCGGCACCCGCTGGTCGCGGGCGGGATCGAACCACTCCAAGCCCACCGCATCCGCGTTCGCCGGCGACGTGATCGCCACGAAGCGGCGGCCGCACACGGCCACCCGGACCTGCTGCGGGGGCAGCGTGCACTGCCGCACGAGCCGACCATCGGCCGTCGCCAACACCGTCGCCTGTTTGCCATCGCGCGGACACAGGCAGAGAAATTCGTCGTCACCGATGAGCTCGCCGACGGCCGGCAGCCGATGCCGCTTCCAAAGCAGCGCGCCGCTCCCCGTGTCGCGCAGCTCCACCGCCTGATCGACGACGGTCGCCAGCCCTTCCGCCACCAAGAGCATGCTGCGGACAGGCGTGTTCACCGCGGGCATATCGGGCTCGGACACCCGAATGCCGAGCGGCATGTTGCCGTTGCGTTTTGCGCGGGCCGCCCCTCGGCCCAGATGGATCCCGAAGGCGGGCAGCTCTGCGGGGCCGGCGGAGGCGTCGGCGATCGTCCAGAGGCGGGCGGGCGGCGGGCCGCCAGGGCCGCGGACATCGAAGGCGGCGAAGCCGCCACCCGACCGCACCACGAGCACGGGCCCGAGGGCGGTTGCCTCTGCATTGAGCGGCTGAAAAACCGGATTGAGCCCACCGGCCCGCCCGGGATCGAAGGGGATCGGCTCGCCCAGCCTGCGGCCCAGGCCGTCGGTGAGGATCAACGAGGTCGACTGCACGTCGCAGCCGACCTGCAGCCCCGGCACGATGCTCCGCGCGCGTGGATCGACTGGGATGGGGATGATCCTCGACATCCGCATCATTTCCTCCGGCTTGAGCCTTCCGCTCCGGTGCGCGGTCACCCGGCCCAGCGGCCAGGCGGCATCCGACAGCGGTGGCCACGCGACGGGCGACAGGCCCGCCCGAGCCGCAGCCGCCGTCGAGCGCAGCCGCAGCAAGTCGCCGCGGACAGCTGCCGATCGCGGCGCATCGCGAGCCTCCGCCCCGGTGGCCTGTCGCGTGCCGAGCATCTCGAGCACTCGCTCGCGGGCCGCGGTGCCGCCCGGGTGCCGGCGAAACACCGTCTCGATGCGCTCGAGCGCAGCCACCCTGTCGACGCCATCGACCCGACCGGCAGCCTCGAGCGCCGCAGCGACGAATGCGTCGATCTCCCCGCGCACCTCGGGCGGAGCCCGCTCGAGAAGGTCGCCGATCCGGCCCTGCAGCCAGCGGGGCTCGGCGACGACGAGCGCCGGGTCTGCCACATTTTCGACCAGCCAGTCGTCGTCGCTCTCATCGGCCGGCGGCAGGTCGAGCAGGCCTCGGCAGGCGCGCCACGCTTCGGCCAGCGCCCCTGAGGCGAGTTGATTGTCGATCGCGATGCTGAGCAGGGCCTTGGAATGCGGCACCGGGCCGGCCATGTCGACGATCTCGCGCCAGAGTGGCGCCGCCGCGGCAAAGTCGCGCCGCATGCCGAACAAGAGCGCGTCGGCGACCAGTTCGGCCGGGATCCGCTGCGGCTCCGCTCGCCGGGCGGCGGCAATCGCGCGCAGGCCGTCGGCCATGCGGCCCCGATCGAGGTCGAGCTGTCCCCGCCACATGAGCGTCCAGGGATCCGGCGGGCCATTCGCCGCCGTCTCGATCTGAGCCTCGAGCGGCACCACCTGATGGAACACGTCGAGCGAATCGACGCCCTGGGAAATCACCTCGCCACGGTAGGCGAGAAGGTTGCCCGGAATCACGCCACCGCGGGCGGGCGAGCGGCCGGCGATGGAGCCGTCGCCAAGATCGATCTCGACGACCTCCGGCGTGTCGAGCGGCAGAAACAGCCGCCGGGCCGTGACGATGCCGCGGCCGCTGACGGTGGCCGGCGAGAACCCGAGCGGCTTGCGCCAGGCGGTGGTGCCGTCTTTCATGGACAGACTGTCGACGGAGTGATGCCCCACGACGACGGCCCGGCCGTCGACGATGCCGGCCACGCACAGTCCGTCGCCCCGCGGCACCGACCAGCGGAGCGAGCCTGAGCGCAGATCGAGACAGTGCAGCGCGTCTGATTCGGATGGCGTGAGCAGCACGCAGCCCTCCGCCAGAATCGGGCATACGTCCCGCCAGCCACCAGGATTCGCCGACTGCCCACCCAGGGGCACGCCATTCACGATCACGTTGCGACGATTGATGCCGCCGAGCAGCCCGCGGCCTGCGGCCCGGGCCGCGTCGTCGTCGCCACCGGCCACCGCATAGGTGTAGGCCCAGAGGAGCGTCCGCGTGGCAAGGTCGACGGCAATGGCCGTGCCTGCCCCGGTGGGACAGACGAGCACCCCTTCTGCGAACGCCGGCGACAGGCCCGAGAACCGCCGCACCTGTGTCTCAGGCCGGTCGGCCTGCTGCTCTTCGTCGAGTTCGGCGAGTGGCTGCGACCACAGCAGGCGACCGTCGGCTGCGGCCCGCACGTCGAGGCGAATCTCCCCCTTCTCCTCCACCAGCACGAACAGTTGATCGCCGATCACGAGCGGCGCGCCGAGATACCACACCTCGCTGGCTGCCTCGTCGGCCGGCATCTCCACGGGCAGCCGCCACGCGGCAGCCCCCCGGCCGTCGAGATCGTAGGCGGCGAGCATGTTGCCGGCCTCGAGCGTGGCCAGTTCGCCGACACGCCGCCCCATGCCGCGATTGCCCGCCCCGCGGTCGCGTCGGCCGACCTCGACGCAATACACGAAGCGCCCGTTGCTCGACACTGTTCCGCAGGTGGAGTCGGCGAAGACCCGGTGCATGCTCGAGGTTTCCTCCGGCCGCCGCTCCTCGCCGTCGTCCTGGAGGAGAGGCCCGGCGTCGTCATCCGCCAGATCGGCGCCGCGCAGCCACACCCTCTTGCCCGAGGCGAAATCGACGGCCAGCAGGCCGAGCGGCGAGTGCACGAGAATCGTGCCGTCGACGGCCAGCGGCATGCCGGCGGGAAGCAGCGGCGTGTCGCGGTCGGCACACAGACGACGCCGCTTTTCGAGCAGCCTCGCCTCTTCGGGATGGCGTGTCAGCGGCACGCGGTACCGGGGCACGAGCAGCGGCCGTGAAGCATCGACCAGCGCGTTGCGGGCGGCATCTCCCCGGGCCATCCACCACTCGGCCTCACGGCGTCCGGCGGCCGGCGATCCGGCCCCGGCGATCGATTCGAGCCACGCGGCCGCGCCGCCCGGCGGAAACGCCAACGACACGTCGCGGGCTCCGGCGCGGATGCTGGTGCCAGCCCGCGTGCGAGCGTCGTCGAGCACACGGACGGCAGTCGCGCGATCGCCGGCCCGCCACCACGCCACCGCCCGCATCACCGACACCGTGGGTTCGAAGCCGGCGCTTCCCGTGCCCGCGAGTCGTTCAAGCCAGGCCGCGGCGGCCAAAGGCTGTTCGGCCTCGAGCGCCTCGAGCGCCGCAAGCACCGTCGCGCGCTGCCCGGCAGGCGTGTGAAACCAGCGGCGTGCCACCGCCACCACTCCGGCCCCGTCGCCGGCCGCGATAGCCTCTTGGAGCAAGCGATCGGCCCGTGCGCGAAACTGCAGATCGTAGGCCGCACGTCCGGCCGCAGGCACCGACCCGATCAGCCGCGCGGCCTCCGTCTTGATGCTGCGCCAGGTGGCCTGGCCCTGCTGCGGACGAAAGAAGAAGTCTCGATCGCCGGCGAGCATCTCGTCGAGAAGCGTCGCGGCATCGCTCCACCGCTCGTCGGCCACGAGCCGTTGGGCACGATCGAGTTGCCGCTCCTTGAGGCGGTCGGTCGGCAGCGCCACGCGGGCTTCGATCGATTCCTCGGCGGCCTCCGGCGTGTCGACGGGGCCATCCCCAACCGCAGGCCCGACCGCAGCCCCGCCCACGATCAGAAACCCGAGAGCGGCGGCCGCGACTGCGACACCGCCGCGGCAAGGCCCGATGGTCGTGGCGAGCTGCGGCGGCAGAAAGAAGAACATGTCGTTCCCCGGCCCGCGGGGGGCCGAATTCCTCGGCGACTGCCGAACCACCCACACAAATCCACCCTCGGGCCATTCCAGGGCCAAAGGGTGTCAAACCGGCTATTTTGCGGCCAGCGGCGGCGTCTGCATGATAGGGCGCATCACGTCGCGTGCCATCATGTTACGGCCGATCGACCCACCGCAGCAACATGCCGGTTTCGGGGGTCTCCGCACGGCCTCCCGGAGGGCGACTCTTGGGGCCTCGTGGGCGGGGACCGCAATTTTTCGGCCCGAAACCCGAATTTCGCCTTGCAATTTCATTTCCAGAGCCTCTAATCACCGACGCTTTCGGCAGTTTTATGCCGGGCTCCACAGCGCGGTGGGGGTTCTGCCGCACACAATTTTTTGGAGGAATTGGCGATGGCGAAGAAGTCGGGAAGCAAGCCCATGACGAAGACGGAAATCATGCGAAGCATCTCCGAGACGACCGGCCTGCAGAAGAAGGACGTGGTCGCGGTGATGGAAGCGCTCACCCACGAGATCCAGAAGGCGCTCAAGGGCTCGGGTATCGGCGTGTTCTCGATCCCCGGCCTGGTGAAGGTCGAGCGTCGTAAGGTGCCGGCCCGTCCGGCCCAAAAGGGTGTCAAGAACCCCTTCACTGGCGAACTGCAAGACCGCCCCGCCAAGCCGGCGAGCGTGAAGGTCCGCGTGCGGGCCCTCAAGAACCTCAAGGCGATGGTTCAGGGCTAAGCCTCGGCGAATGACATGCAAAACGGGCGGTGTCTCTCACGAGGGACACCGCCCGTTTTCTTTTGGATCGCCGAATAGTTTCCAAGTGGACGGGGCCGGAATCGAACCGGCGACACACGGATTTTCAGTCCGTTGCTCTACCAACTGAGCTACCCGTCCTTCGGCAGCGGCCGCTGGGCGGCCATGCCTCGATCCGCCATTGGTAGAGGCCGTCTGCCCACCTGTCAACGCGGAGCGGCGGAACGGCCCCGCGGAAGTCGGCTACGGCAGCATGACGCGGCGAATGCCCGCCATAATCCGCTCGAGAAAGCCCCCCGCACGATCATCCTGCCCCGCTCCCCCCGGGCTCTCGAGCGCGAGCGGATCGAACCGCGGCCCCGGCCCCGACTCGTTCGACTCAGACGACGCGCGCGACGATGCATCGTGCGGTAATTTTCCCGCGAGCACGGTCTCACGCCCCGGGCCGGTTCGGCTCGTGCCACCGGTGCGGCCGGGCACCGGCTGCCGAGGCATCGCCATCGGGCCATCGGGAGTCCAGGGCCGGAGCCGATCGATCACCGCCGCCGCCGAAGCCAGCCTGTCTGCCGGATCCTTCTGCATCATCGCTTCCACGACAGCACACAACGCAGCGCTCGCCTGCGGAGCGAACCGCCTGATCGGAGGCGGGGGCTCGGAAAGCTGCCGGCGGGCCTTTTCCTCGCGCGTGCCCCCTGGAAACGGCACCTCTCCCACGAGGGCGTAATACAGCGTGCACCCGAGGCCATAGACGTCGGCGGGCGGGCCGGCCTTGTCGGCCGCGCGAATTTGCTCGGGCGCCATGTAGTCCATCGTGCCGATCACACGCCCGAGGCGTGTCGACTCCTCCTCCATGATGCTGCCGGCCAGGCCGAGATCGAGCACCTTCACCCGGCCGTCGGGCGTGACGAGCAGGTTGCCTGGCTTCACGTCGCGATGCACGAGGCCCTTGTCGTGGGCGTATGCCAGCCCGCGGGCGGCCTGCACGATGACCGACGCAGCCGTGACATCGTCCAGCACGCCATACCGTCGCACCTGCTTGCGCAGGTCGAGCCCGTCGATCAGCTCGGTGACGAGGTAATACACCTTGCCGTCGTGTCCGGCATCGAGCGCCCGCACGAGGTTGTCGTGATCGAGCCGGCCGAGCAGGCGAATCTCACGCCGGAAGGCGGCCTCCGTCTCGGGCGTCGACTTCTCGCGAGGGAGCACCTTGATGGCCACCTCGCGGCCCATCATGACGTGCTCCGCCTTGAACACCCGGCCCATGCCGCCCTGACCGATGGCATCGAGGATCTTGTATTGGCCGAGGGTGAGCTTGCGGCGGCCGACGAGCATCTGCTCGGCCTGAAACGGCGTCAGCAGGCCTTGGGCGACGAGCAGGTCGGCCAGCGCCCGATCGTGCGGCACATCGCCCCCCTGGGCCGCGGTCGCCCGCACCTCGGCCTCGGCGGCATCCACCTGCACGGCCGTCACGAGGCTGCTGGCCAGCGCCGTTTCGCGAAACGGCCGCGGCTTCCGCGGTGGCCGCGGTCCGGAGGAGTCGCTCGGGTTGGAGGCGGCGCTCGACATCGTGTCACGGCGTCGGTCGACCACCCCGACCGGGGCGGTGACCATGGGCACGCTGGGGAAGTCTACCGTCGGCCGTGGGCAGAAGGCTGGGAAACCTCCGTGCCCATTCCGGTGGCAGCGGGGCCTCGAACGTGCAGGGGCGGCCGGAGCCGGGATGCTCGACCGTGAGCCGCGTGGCGTGGAGGGCGATGCCGCCGTTGAACGGCAGACGCGATCCATACCGCCGATCGCCCACGATCGGGCAGCCACGCCGCGCCAGCTGCTCACGCAGCTGGTGCCGCCGGCCCGTCGAGGGGGCGAGCTCCACGAGCGACACCTCTCCGGCCCGCTTCACCACGCGGGCCCGGACATGGGCCACGCGGGGGGCGGCGGCCGTTCCGGCGGCCTCGTCCTCGGCATGCCGCTCCAGAGAATCGTGCCAATCGACCCACTGCCCGAGCGGTGCGGGAAAGCGGCCCCCCACGACGGCCACATACTCTTTCGCCACGGAGTGGTCGCGAAACTGGGCGGCCAAGGACGCAGCGGCAGGCCGCGTCGCCGCGAAGACGAGCACTCCCGAGACCGGCGCGTCGAGCCGGCTCACCACGCCGAGAAACGCCCCGGGCGGCCGCCGCGCCTGCATGATCGTGAACATGCTCACTGCCCCCCGGGGAGCGTTGGCCGTTGGCACGCCGGCGGGCTTGGCCAGTACGATCAACGATTCGTCTTCGTGCAGGATCTGCAGATCAGGAGAGGCCGTTTCCATGGACTCAGGGTCGCGTCCCTCGATCGTGCTTGCAAGCAGGTCGCCTCGCCGCCTCGAATTGGCCCGGGCCGAAGGCTGGCAGGTGACCGTGATGCCGCCCGACGAGGTGGTCGAAGCCTGCCAGCCCCCCCGCGGGCCCGCCGAGTCGCTCGAAGCCTTCGTGCAGCGGCTGGCCCTGGCCAAGGCCGAGGCGGTGGCTGCGACCGGCATCGAGGGCACGATCGTCGCCTGCGACACGCTCAGCGAAGTGGCGGGCGCAGTGCTCGGCAAGCCTGCCGACGCCGCTGACGCCCGACGAATGCTCGAGGCCCTCTCTGGCCGCCACCACCGCGTGCTCACAGGGGCGTGCGTCTGGAACCACCCGCACGGCCGCCCCAGGCTCGCGGTCGCGGAAAGCATCCTCGCAATGGGGGGGCTGTCAGAAGACTTTCTGGCCTGGTATCTCGCGAGCGGCCTCTGGAAAGGCAAGGCCGGCGCCTGCGGCTTCCAAGACGAGCGGCTGCCGCTCACCCTCGTGGCCGGCAGCCCCTCGAACGTCGTCGGCCTCCCGCTCGAACTCGTCCGTGAACTGCTCACTGAGGTCGAGTAGAGCAGCGGGCAAGTGCAGGTGTTCATTACCCGCATTCGGAGCCGGCGGCACGCTGCTTCATCGCCGAGGGCGATCGCTAGCCCCTTCTCAACTGTGATGGTGCGCCCTGAGTAAGCCGCGTATCTGCCCGTCGGCTCTTCCGCATCGCACCGACCGTCTCCGC
>JBMLMS010000080.1:0-3399 GCA_049243925.1 Pirellulales bacterium | reverse complement strand
TTCCCTTCAGCTTACGCTTCGGGCTTTCCTGAACGGTCTTTCAATCCTCCCGAGCCTGTCGCCACATAAGAGTCTGCATGTTCAACACCGCGATCTGGAAAAAAACGTGGGGCGACCAGCGGGTGCTGGTGCTGTCGTTCGTCGCGCTCTGGTCGGCGTTTCCGTGGATCTATATTTGGCTCTCGTCGCAGATCCCGATGCCGGCGTTTCAAGACGTGCTGCTCCGGGCGATCCCGCAGGATTGGCAGCGGCTCTCGGGCGTGCCGTTTTCCGAAGTCGCCACGCATGCCGGCCGCGTGGCGCTCGCGTTCGTCGATCCGGTGGTGGTGCTCGCCGCCACGGTGTTCGGGATCACGCGCGGCAGCGACGCCGTCTCCGGCCCGCTCGAGCGGGGCACGATGGAGATGGTGCTCGCCCAGCCGGTGAATCGCGTGGCCGTGTTCGTGTCGCAGGCGCTCGCCACGATCGCGGCGGCGGCCCTGCTCTCGGCGGTGCTCTTCGCAGCGGCGGCCTCGGCGGTGGCGCTGGGCCCTTGGGCCGGCAAGGTCGAGCCGCTGCGGCTCGTGCCCGCGGCGCTCAACGTGTTTGGCCTGATGGTGTGTATGGCCGGGATCTCGGCCTGCGTGTCGGCGGCGGATAGCTACCGCTGGCGCACGATCGGGATCATGTGCGGGTTTTACGTGTTCTCGATCCTGGCGAAGCTCGTGGGCCGGCTTTCCACCACGCTCGGCTGGTGCGGCTATTTTTCGATCCTCAATGCCTACGAGCCGCAGCGGCTGGTGGGCGATCCGGCCACGGCGTGGCGGCTGCTCGCGGCCTACGACGGCGTGCTGCTGGGGCTGGGAATCGGGGCCTATGTGGTAGGCGCGTGGGTGTTTGCGAAGCGGGATCTGCCGGCACCCCTATAACGACAGGCTGAAGCCTGTCCTACAACAGCAGGCTGAAGGCTGTCCTACACCAGAAGGCTGACGTAGCGGCTGATTGGCCGGTTGCCGCATACTATTGGGCGTCTTGAGGAGATTTATGATGCGCCGTTGCCTGCTGCTGCTCTTGCTTGCTCTTTCTCTGCCGTGCGGTGCCGCGCTCGCGGCCGATCAGCCCGGCCAGGCCGATCTCGATGCCGCCATCGACGCGAAGCTGGCCTCGGCCAATTTCGACGACTTTGGCGCCGTGCTCGAGCTCTGCCAGTCGGCCATCAAGAAGGGGCTCGACGACGAGGGCAAGAAGTTTGCCACCGATCTCTACACAGGCACGCTCATGGATCGGGCGAGCATGGTCGTGGAAGCGATCTTCGACGGCCCGAATCCCGATCCACAGTGGCAGCGGATGCGCGACTTCTCGATGCGCGATCTCGACGAAGCCATCGATCGCGACCCGACCCTCGGGGCGGCCTGGCTCATGATCGCGCGGCTGCAGAGCCTGCCCGGCGGCGACCGCAAGCGGGCCGACGAAGCGGCCGACAAGGCGATCGATCTCGGCGGTGAAGACAAGCTCTTGGTCGCCCAGGCCCACGTGATCCGCGGCAACCTCCGCGACGACGACAAGGCCGCCCGGGAGGCCGACTACGACAAGGCGGTGGAGCTCGCCCCGCGCGATAAAGACGTGCGCCGCACCCGCGGCCTGTTTCGCCTGCTCAACGACAAGTTCGACGACGCCCGGGCCGATCTCGCCGTGGCGATCGAGGAAGATCCCGACGACGTCTCGCTGCACGAGGCCCTCGGCATGGCCTACATGATGGAAAACAAGCTCGATGAGGCGCAGCAGGCGTTCGACAAGGCGATCGAGATCGACCCCGACGCCCCGGGCGCCCTGCTCCAGCGGGCCCGCGTGCTCGCCCTCAAGGGGGAGCAGCCCAAGGCGATCGCCGATCTCGACAAGGCGATCGAGCTCGATCCCGACGACGCGATCCCGCTCGTGCTCCGAGCCCGCATCCACCAGCAGGCCGGCAACACGGAGCAGGCCCAGGCCGACCTCGAAAGCGTGCTCCGCCGCCGGGCCGACCATCCCGCGGCCCTGGAGCTGCGTGGCCTGATCGCGGCCGAGCGCAACGACTACCCCGCCGCGATCCGCGATTTTCGCAAGCTCGTGGCCCAGCATGGCGACGACTCCCTGCTCGTGGGCCAGCTCGGCATGCTCTATCTCGCTGCCAAGCAGCCCCGCGAGGCGATCAAGCGATTCACGCGGGCCCTCGAGCTTGAAGACAAGCAGTTTTTGAGCCGCCGCGGCCGCAGCGACGCCTTGATTTCGATCGGCGACCACAAAGCGGCGCTCGCCGACCTGGAAGCGGCGCTCGCCCTCGACGACGATAACGACGGCGTGCTCAACAATCTGGCCTGGCTCTTGGCCACGTCGCCCGACGACGCCCTCCGCGATGGCAAGCGGGCGATCGACCTGGCCACGAAGGCCTGCGAGGAGACGGAATGGAAGCAGGCCCACATCATCAGCACGCTGGCGGCCGCCTATGCCGAAACGGGCGACTTCGCGAAGGCCCGCGAATACAGCAAGAAGGCGGTGGAGACGGGCGGCGAGTCGCCTGAGGTGAAGGAGCAATTGCAAAACGAGCTTGTGAACTACGAGGCCGAGAAGCCGTGGCGCGAGCGGCAGGAATTGGCCGAGGCGAAGTTTGACGATGAAGCAAGCGACCTCGTGCTCGAGGCGGTGCAGGAAGAGGAAAACGCCGCCCCGGTGCAGAAGCCGGTGGCGGAGAAGAAGCCCCGGCGGCCGTTCGACGAGTAGGCACTCCGTACTCCGGCCTGGAGGTGCAGATTGGTAATCTGCACTCGACCGCATTCGGCAGATTGCCAATCTGCCGCCACAGGGGGACGGTGGAATGCCGCGTTGTCCTACATCCCCACTCTCCGCGCCGCGGCGGTGTTGCCGGCGCGTTGCCAGGCCTTGAAGGCCAAGTGCCGGGCGTCGGCGGCGAGCTCGGCGCGGCCGTCGGTGTCGGCCCGCGTGGCGATGCGTTCTGCGGCCTCGGCGAGCCGCGAGGCTCTGGCCGAGTCGAGCGGCCGCAGGGGGATTTCGGAGAGCGATTCGAGTTCGAGCGCGAGTTCGTCCACGTCAAACACGGCCGACGTGAGCGTCACGGCCCGGCTCACGATCTCGGCGCTGCCGGAGGCTGCCCCGAGCCGGCGGGCCTCGTCGAGCATGAGCCATTTGAGCGCGGCCTCGGGCTCCTCGTGGGCGGCGGCGAGGAGCGTGTCGGCGGCGGTGCGGGCCCCGGCGGCGGTGGTGGTGTGGGAGAGGGCGGCCCTGAACCGGGCTTCGAGGGCCGCGCGGGCGTCCACGAGGTCGCGCTTCGAGGGCGGGCGGGGCAGGGCGGCCGAAGCGGGCAGCTGCCGCATCGTGGGGCGATCCTCGGCGTGGGCGGCCGAGGCGAGGGCGATCGCGAGGAGG
>JBMLMS010000079.1:0-2063 GCA_049243925.1 Pirellulales bacterium | reverse complement strand
ACGCTCGCTGCGCCCATCCTGGGCTTCACTCGCTCGGATGTGCCTGCGCTCCGGCATCCATGCCTGCACTGGTCACATACGCCGGCGAGCAGGACACGGGGAGCCCGAAGCCTTCTCAACGAAAGCCCGAGGCGTAAGCCGAGAGGATGCCCCCGTGGCGAAACCCCACGCGTATTCCCTTCGGCTCGCGCCTCGGGCTTCCAGACGGGGAGTCACGAGCCGGCTTGCGCGAGTTGAGTGAGCCAAGCGGGACGCTTGCCCCGCGGGGCGTCCTTGCCGACTGCGCCGGTCGTGAGGGTGGCGAGCGCTGCCGGCACAGGATTCGCCGCGTGGTGCCGCAGCGGCCGATGGTCTCTCCAGGGGCGGCGTCTTCGACGGATCGAAGTCCGCGCGTCCTGCGCTTGCTCATTGGAATCGAGCCGATGGTGCCACGGATGGCCCGCACTCGGTCGCATGGTCGCATGCCCTTCGGGGCGATGGCGGTCGTTGTCGTTTGCTGCCTGTCGCTCTTCACGGCCGGGCCCGCGCGCGGCCAAGGGCCGCGGGCGTGGGCGGGCTCGACCGTCCCGGCGCGGCAGGCCGATGGCGAGCGGCGCGAGAGCGTGCGGATCGCCGCCGCTCCCGACTCTGCAGCCGTCACGGCGCCCGCCGACACCGCCATTCCCACGGGAAACCTCCTGTCCACGATCCGCGACGGCGGCATCCTCATGGTGCCCCTGCTTGGCTGTTCGTTCCTGCTGGCAGCGTTCGGTTTCGAACGGCTCGTGAGCCTGCGGTGGAGCCGCGTGGTGCCCAAGCCGTTCGTGTCGCGGTTCATCGAGCAGATCCAGGCCGGCACGCTCTCGCGCGGCGAGGCGCTCGATGCCTGCGAGGAAAACGGCAGCCCCGTTGCGCGGGTGTTCGCCGCCGCCGTGCGCCGCTGGGGCCGGCCCGCGGTTGAGATCGAGCAGGCGGCGCTCGACGCTTGCGAGCGCGAGGTCAACTATCTGCGGCGGTATCGCCGCGTGTTCAACGGTATCGCGACGATCGGCCCGCTGCTCGGCCTGCTCGGCACCGTGTTCGGCCTGATCCGTTCGTTCAACGACGTGGCGAGTTCCGGTGCGATGGGGCGGCCCGACCTCCTGGCTCGCGGGTTCGGCGAGGCGCTGATCACCACGGCGATGGGGCTGCTCGTGGCGATTCCGGCGATGGTGCTGCACTGGGTGTTCACCAGCCGGGTCGATCGGCTGGCCATGCGGTTTGACGAAACCTGCCAGCAGGTGATCGACGAGATCTCGCTCGAGGCCACGGCCGAGCCGCCGCGCCGGAAATCGCGGCCGCCCCTGGCCGTGGGAGCGTAAGCGCCGTGCCGCTCGTACGACTCTCCGACGACGACGAGCCGGCGCCGAACCTCGCGCCCATGATCGACGTCGTCCTCGTGCTCACCATCTTCTTCATGTGCGCCACGAAGTTTTCGGGCGACGAGCGGAAGTTTGACCTCGATCTGCCCCAGGCCGAGGCGGCGGCGACGATCACTGGCGGCCGTCCGGAGATCGTGGAGGTGGACGAAGCGGGCGGGCTGCGGCTCGGCGGCGAGGAGGTGGCGCTCGACGAACTGGCCGGGCGGCTCGCGGAGCTCCGCACCGCGCGGCCCGACGTGGCGGTGTTGATCCGTGGTGCCAAGACGGTGGCCCACGGCCGCATGGCGGAGGTCTACGAAGCCTGTCGCGTCGCCGACGTGCGGCAGGTGGGCATCTCCGTGCAGCCGCGCAGCGACACCCGGCGCCGCTGAGAAACGGAGCGATGCATGCACTCTCAGTGGCTGCTCTGGGGCGGGCTCGCGGCCTGCTGTGCTGCAGGGCTGGCCGGGCTCGCCCGCGGCCGGTGGCTGCAGTCGCAGACGTTGAAGAAATCCGCCCTGCTCTCGATCGGTGTGCACGCGATCCTGGCCGTCGTCGCGGCGTTCGTCGGCGTGGCTCGGCCCGCGTCGTGGGGCTCCGCCGATGAGGGCCGGATGACGATGCAGGTGGTGCCGGTCGACGAGGCGGGCGACGATCGCGCGGTGGAGCAGGCCGACACCGCGC
>JBMLMS010000078.1:0-1072 GCA_049243925.1 Pirellulales bacterium | reverse complement strand
GACACCGTGGCCACCGAGCGGGGCTGGCCCTGCCGGCTCCACTTCGCCGGGCTCGACGCCGGTGGCGATCCGGCCGACGACACCTGGCATCGCGACGCCCTGCGGGCGTTCAAGGCGCTCATGCACCGCTTCGTGACCGACGCCTGGCTCGCCCGCCACGGCTGGAGAGACCCCGCCCCATGACAGGCGCCCCCGACACGCCCGCGATCAGCGTGCGCGACCTCGTGAAGCGGTATCCCGGCCGCCCGCCCGTCGAGGCGGTGAGCGGCCTGTCGCTCGACGTGCGGCGTGGCGAATGCTTCGGCCTGCTCGGCCCCAACGGCGCCGGCAAGACGACCACGATCGAGATTCTCGAAGGCCTGCTCGCCCCGACGAGCGGCCGCGTCGAGGTGCTCGGGCTCACCTGGGCTGCCGACGCCGCCGTGCTCCGTGAGCGGGTGGGCGTGTCGCTCCAGGAGACCCGCCTCTCCGACAAGCTCACGGTGCTGGAAACGGCCCGCCTGTTTCGGTCGTTCTACCGGCGCGGCATCGCCCCCGAGGCGGCGCTCGACCTCGTGGGCCTCGTGCCGAAGGCCACCGCCCGCGTCGCGAATCTTTCGGGCGGCGAGCGGCAGCGGCTCGCCGTCGCCACGGCGCTCGTCGGCTGGCCGGAGCTGTTGTTTCTCGACGAGCCCACCACCGGCCTCGACCCGCAGTCCCGCCGCCAGATCTGGGACCTCGTCGAAACCTGCCGCGGCTGCGGCCACACCGTCGTGCTCACGACCCACTTCATGGACGAGGCCGAGCGGCTCTGCGACCGGATCGCGATCGTCGACGCCGGCCGCGTGATCGCCCTCGGCACGCCGCCGGAATTGCTGGCCGAGTTCGGCGTGCCGCACCTCGACGATGTGTTCGTGAAGCTCGCGGGCCGGCGGCTCACCGAGTCGGGCTGGGCGGAGCCCCTGGGCACCAGCGTGGGCAGCGGCTCCGGAGACGTGGCATGACGACCCTGCATCCGCCTGCCGCGCGTTTGCTCCCGCCGCCCGTCGTCACGGCCGGCGGCCACGCGCCGTTCGTCGAGCTCGTCCGCAGC
>JBMLMS010000077.1:0-1644 GCA_049243925.1 Pirellulales bacterium | reverse complement strand
TTCGAGTGCCTCCACGAGATGAAGCTGATCGTCGATCTCTTCTATCAGGGCGGCCTCGAGTACATGCGATACAGCGTGTCGAACACCGCCGAATACGGCGACTACACCCGCGGCAAGCGGATCATCACCGACGAGACCCGCCAGGAGATGAAGAAGATTCTCGAGGAGATCCGGTCGGGCGAATTCGCCCGCGACTGGATCCTGGAGAACCGGGGCGGCGCGGCGATGTTCAAGAGCACCCGACGCCGCGAACGCGAGCACAAGCTCACCGAGACCGGCCGTCGGCTCCGCAAGATGATGAAATGGATAGAGTCGAAGGAAGTATGACACCCGAGGAATTCGAAACACGGCAGCTCTACGAGCAGCTTCAGCCGGGCGACCGGGTGGAGGTGATCCACGGTGTCACCGTCGGCTCGAGTGCGAAGTGGACCACGACGACGGTCGGCAAGGTGCTCCGCACGGAGCGGCGTCGGCATGGCCTGCACTTTCGCCGCAACCCCGACGACAAGGTCTACAGCGACGTCGTGATCCTCGCCCGCGACGACGGCGAGCTCACGACCGTCACGGTCGACGAGTACACGCGATTGCGCCGGGTGTAATCCCGGATGCCCCGTGTGCGCGGGGTTTCAGGAAGCCCGAGGCGTGAGCCGAAGGGAATACGCGTGGCGTCGGGCCACCGGGGCATCCTCTCGGCTCGCGCCTCGGGCTTCCTGTGTTGGAGGAGGCTCGGGGTTACCCCTAGCCGGCGCCTATCCAAAACGCAGTTCGGCTGTAGATGTCGGCAGCCCCGCATCACGCCACGCGGGCGATCACGCACTTGAGGTATTCCCCCTCGAGGCAGCTCGCGCTCACCGGATGGTCGGGCGCGGCCCCGCGGCATTCGAGGAGTTGGATCGGCCGGCGGCCGCGTTGGGCGACGCCGGCGAGCATCTGGAGAAAGTCGTCGCGTGAGACGGAGCCAGAGCAGGAGCAGGTGACGAGGATCCCGCCGGGCTCCAGGAGCCCCAGAGCGGCGCGGTTGATCCGGTGGTAGGCCCGCAGGGCGTCGTCGACCGAGGCCCGGCTGCGGGCGAACTTCGGCGGGTCGAGCACGACCATGCCGAACCGCTCGCCGGCGGCGAGCAGCGCATCGAGCTTCTCGAAGGCGTCGGCCGTTTCCACGGCTACGTTCGCCGCGCCGTTCAAGTCGGCATTCGCCTTGGCAAGCGTCGTCGCCTTCGCGCTCGAGTCGACGGCGAGCACGCTCGCGGCCCGGCCGGCGACCGCGCAGGCCACGGAAAACCCGCCGGAGTAGCAAAACATGTCGAGCACGCGCCGGCCCTGGGCATAGCGGGCGGCCGCGTGGCGGTTGTCGCGCTGGTCGAGGTAATAGCCCGTCTTCTGCCCCTCGGTGAGATCGATGCCGAATCGCAGGCCATGCTCGTGCACGAAGATCGGGCCCGAGGGCGCGGTGCCGCGGACGAGCCGGTCGGCCAGGTGGAGCCCCTCGAGCTTCGCGAGGCCCCGCTCCGCGCCGCGGAGGAGGATGCCCTTCGGGGCCACGACCGCCTCGAGGGTGTCGCAGATCGTGTCGAGGCGGCTGGCCATTGCGAGGGCCGTCACCTGCACGGCCAGGTAGTCGGCGTAGCGGTCAACGATCAGCCC
>JBMLMS010000076.1:0-2735 GCA_049243925.1 Pirellulales bacterium | reverse complement strand
TATGACCACGAAAACCACCGACAGCAAGGGCCGGCTCACCCTCGGGGAGAGGTTTGCCAATCGCACCGTGATCGTCGAAGAGATCGACGACACCGCGGTGCGAATCACGCTCGCACGGGTCGTGCCCGAGCGAGAGATGTGGCTCCATGAGAATCGGGCGGCATCAGCCGCCGTCAGCCGAGGCCTCGCCGATGCCCGCGCGGGAAAGCTCTCATCCGTCGGCCCCGATCTGGCAGCCGACGCAGCGCTCGCCGACACGTTGCAGGACTGACACGTGTTCGTCCTTCACTGGACCACGGAGGCGTCCGCGGAATACGCCCGCCTCAAGTCCAAGGCTGAAGCTGCTCTCAACGCACGGCGGCAACAGGTCCGTGCCAAGAGCTCGCGGGATGAAGGCCTTTTCAAGCAAGTGCACAAATGCGTGTCACTGCTCGCCGAAAACCCCCGCCACCCAGGGCTCCACACGCACGAGTACCACTCCCTCACGCACCCCTTTCATCCACAGGAGAAGGTATTCGAGGCCTACGTCCAAAATCGCACTTCGGGCGCCTATCGCGTGTTCTGGTGCTATGGCCCCGAAGCCGGACAGATCACCGTCCTCGCCATCACCCCACACCCATGAAATACCACGTCGCCGGTGAGCACGCGCAGCCACATTGGGGCTGATTCAGCCGCGGCATTTGCCCTTGAGACGGGCCGCGGCTGCTCGCTACCGTCCCCTGCCCTGGCGTGGGATCCGCCATGCACTGGGCACCTGAGGATGCGTGTATGCGAACCTGCTCTTTCGCGTTGCTGATGCTCGCCTCGTCGGCATTCGCCAGTGCCGCCGATCTGCTCGATCACACGCCCACCGGCACGATGGAGGGCCACCCGGCGCTCGCCCGCTCGCCCCGGCACACGACGACCTCGCGCGGCAACCAGGGCGATGCCGTCAACGTGGCCTTCATCGGCACCGAGGAAGACCTGCACCGCACGCTCTCCGCGGCTGGCTGGTATGCGGCCGACCCGATCACGCTGAAGACGTCGCTCGAGATCGCAGCCGACGTCGTTCTCCACAAGCCCTATGCCCACGCGCCCGTGAGCGATCTCTTTCTCTGGGGCCGCAAGCAGGACGCAGCCTTCGAGCAGCCCGTCGGCGACAGCCCCAAGCAGCGGCACCACGTGCGGTTTTGGAGATCGCACGACCGCGATCGAACCGGCCGACCGCTCTGGCTGGGCGCGGCCACGTATGACGAGCGGGTGGAGATCAGCCGCACGACGGGTGGCATCACGCACAAGATCAGCCCCAACATCGATGGCGAGCGCAACAAGCTCGTGGCCGACTCGATCCGCGCCGGAGCCCTCGACGGCTACTACTGGGTCGAGCAGTTCCACGCCCAGGCCGAAGGCAAGAACGGCGGCGGCGATCCCTACTTCACCGACCGCCGCCTCGCGGTCGGCATCATCGACATCCGCCGCTGATCGCGCACGGGCTACTTCAGACCGGGAATCCCCGCCGCCGCCCGGAGCCGGTTGAGCACGGTCCACGCCTGCGGCTCCTTACGGAAGAGCCCCGCCAGCTGGCTCGCCGACACGCCGAGCAACGTCGCCGTCGCCGGCATCGACAGCCGTTGGGCTGCCAACTGGTCGAGCGCTTCGGCGACCAATGCCGGGTAGTCGTCGTGGGTCGCGGCGACCACGAGCCGCCCGCCCCGCACCCGCGACTGCCAGAGTGGCGACGGGCCGGCGAGCGCCGGCGTGCGATGCTCGAGCGCGAGCCGGAGCCGCAGCCGCCGGATGGACACCTGGCGGTTTTCCTGCTGGCTCCGCCGCTCCGATGCCTCGGCCGAAATGCCCGTGGGCTCATGCACGAGCACGACCGCCGTCTGCACCTTGTTGCGATGCTGCCCCCCGGGCCCGGTGCGCTTCGTGACCCGTTCGCGCGTCTGGGCAAGAAGAGCGTCGACAGGCATCGCGGCGGGGTGCATACCACAAAGATACAATCTCCCCCATGAAGCCCACCCGGCTCCTCGACACAGCCACCACGCCCGACGGCACCCCGCTCACGCTCCACGAGCACGACGGCACGCTTTCGATCCGCGTGGGCGGCGTCGAACTGATGTCGACGCGGCAGCACCACTCGGAGGAGCGGCTCGCGGAGCTGGCCTGCACCGGCCTGCGGGATCGCCCACGGGCTGCGGTGCTGATCGGCGGGCTCGGCCTTGGGTTTACGCTCCGCGAGACGCTGCGGCACGTGGCGGCCGACGCGACCGTCGTGGTGGCCGAACTCGTGCCGGCCGTGATCGCCTGGAACCGCGCCCCGGCGCACCGCCTGGCGGCCGACGTGATCGACGATCCCCGCGTGGAGATCGTCGCCGGCGACGTGGCCGACGTGCTTGCTGCGAGCCACGCCCGCTTCGACGCCATCATGCTCGACGTCGACAACGGCGCGAGCGGCCTCACGGCGGCTGCCAACAACGGGCTCTACTCGGCAAAGGGCCTGGGAGCCGCCCGGGCGGCGCTGCGGCCGCGCGGCCGGCTCGCCGTCTGGTCGGCTGACAGCGATCCGCGATTCGCCGCCCGCCTCGAACAGGCGAGGTTTGCCGTCGAGGTGGTGAAGGCCCGCACGCATCCGACCGGTGGGAGCTGGAACACGCTCTTTATCGGATCGCGATCGTAGGCCGTTTTCCGCTCAGCCGGCTTCGAGTGCTTCCCAGCGGGCGAACGCTTGGGCGAGTTGCGCTTCGAGATCGCGG
>JBMLMS010000075.1:0-1524 GCA_049243925.1 Pirellulales bacterium | reverse complement strand
CTCGATCACGCCCATCACGTCGTCGGCCTCGACGAACGACATCTCGACGTCGAGCTGCGTGAATTCGGGCTGACGGTCGGCCCGCAGATCTTCGTCGCGAAAGCACTTCGCCACCTGCACATAGCGGTCGAAGCCGGCCATCATCAGCAGTTGCTTGTAGAGCTGCGGCGACTGCGGCAGCGCGAAGAACGAGCCGTGCTCGAGCCGGCTCGGCACGAGGTAGTCGCGGGCGCCCTCGGGTGTGCTCTTGCCGAGCATCGGCGTTTCCACGTCGATGAACCCGAGCTCGTCGAAGTGGTCACGCATGAGCTTCACGATCCGGCTGCGCAAAAACATGTTTTCCTGCATGGCAGGACGGCGCAGGTCGAGCCAGCGGTGGGCGAGCCGCACCTCCTCGCCGGGCAGATCCGTCGCGCCGGGCTGGAAGACGGGCGTCTCCGCCTCGTTGAGCACCGTGAGCGCCGTGCACACGACCTCGATCGCGCCGGTCGCGAGCTTCGGATTCGTGGTGCCGTCGGGGCGGGCCCCGACGGTGCCCCTCACCTCGAGCACCCACTCCGCCCGGACAGCCTTCGCCGCGGCAAGGGCCTCCGGACCGCTGTCCGGCCCGATCACCACCTGGGTGCGGCCCCAGCGATCGCGGAGATCGATGAAGATCACGCCCTTGTGGTCGCGGACACGATCGGCCCAGCCACAGAGCGTGACCTGCGTGCCGAGGTGGGCCGGGCGGAGCTCTCCACAGGTGTGACTTCGAAGCACGCGGCAGGGCCTTTCTTACGGAGGCGAAACGGGTTCAGGAACGGAAGGCGGCGAGCACGAGCAGGGCCACCGACACGAGCATGGCGAGCCCCAGCAGCGGCAGCCCGCCGTAAAACACGAGCGGCAGCACGTTGTCGCCGAGCGCGTCGCGGGCGAACACGGCGACGAGTGCGATCACCGCAAACACCAGCGTCAGAGCGAACGCCGTCCAGGCGAGAAGCTTGGGCACCATCGGTCGCTATCTCGCCGCCCGTTGCACGAGCCGTTGCCCGAAGAGATCGTGCGCCGGCCGCTCGCCGCTGAATTCCAGCTGCATCTGCTGGTCGGAATCGTCGCCGGAGAATTCACGAAACAAAAGGCTCGGCTGGATGTCGTGGTTGTGCTGGTATTTCTCGCTCGCGTACTCGGTGATCGCACCGTGGATCTGGTGGAAGAAGATCTGGCAGATCGGCACGCCGGGATAGATCTTCACCGGCTGCACCGCGAACATTTCGAGCGTCCAGTAGCCGCAGAAGCCGACGTCGCCGAAGCCCGCGGTCACGTGGACGAACAGCCCGAGCCGTCCGATCGAACTGCGGCCCTCGATCATCGGCACGAGGTTGTGCGTCTCGGTGCGCTCGACCGTGCGGCCGAGGTAGAGCTGATTGGGCGTGAGCACGAGGCCGTCTTCGGGAATCCGGATCCGCTCCACGCGGTTGCTCTTCCGCATATCGAGCACCACCTCCTCGTAGACGAGCAGTTCGTCGTGGAGCGAGAGGTTGTAGC
>JBMLMS010000074.1:1227-3298 GCA_049243925.1 Pirellulales bacterium | reverse complement strand
ACATCTATCCATTGGCGCGAGCAGATTTGACGAGTCGGGTCGAGTTTCGTGCCGTTGCGAACTGGAGGAATCAGGTGCCCCGCTGGCACACTGACAATGCACGCAAAATGGCGACGATCACAGACGACGCCCAACAATTGTTCGACGAACTATGCGAATGTTTTCGAGTGATGGGCGATGGCGGTCGAGTGGACGACGGTCAACCTACACTGCTTGGCGCACAAACTCCCCGACGATCATGAGATCCCCCGCGTCCTCCGGCTCGAGCGTTATCGGCTCGAACGCCAGATTCACCGGCAGGAGCTGAATGCGGTCGTGCCGCCAGCCTTCGGCGGTGACGGTCTTCTCCGAGTGGTACTTCTTGACGGTGAACCGGCCGCCGTTCTCGCCCGCGCCGAGCGACGCGAACTGCACGAGCACGATCCGGCCCTCGCGCGAGCCCGCCGGACACGGGCGGAACAGGCACCATGAGCCGTCCGGGATCAGCGGCTCCATCGACGTGCCCGTCACCCGCGCCACGAACATGCCGGGCTTCACCGCCACGCCCGGCACCTCCGTCCAGCCGATCTCCTCCGGCACGCTCTCCGGGCCCCAGAAGCCGGCCGCGGCGGTGAGGTCGTAGACGGGGACGTGGGTGGTGAAGCGGGAGCGCGGGGGTGGGGAGGGAGTGAGGGGGAGAGGGAAGGCGGAGTTGGAAGGAGTGGAGGACGCATTCGGCAGATTGAACAATCTGCCGCTACAGGGGAGCGGGGCGATGTGCCAGGCGTCGCCGTCGCGGTGAAACTCCACTTCAAAGCTCGTGCCGGGGAGACCGGCGTCGGGGCCGAACCACTCCCGCAGGAGCGTGGGCAGCTCGTTGGGAAGCGTGTCGCCCACGTTGGATCCGCGCGGGCCGGCCACGTTGCAGGCGATCTTCACGAACCGAAACTCCCACTCCCGGCCATCCGGCAGCCGCACGAGCACCGGCCCGTCGGGCCGACCCGGCTCTTCATCCACCGTGGGCAGCTTCAGAAACGGTTTGCCACGGGATTGAATCACCTTCGCCACGAACCCGGTCGCACTCGCCCGCGGTCGGGCGTGGGCCGCCAGCCGGAAATCGACGAGTTCCCCACTCATGCTCTCAAGCGGCCCCCGCAGCCGCTCGTCGCACTCGAAGGCCACGCGCAGGGAGTCGCGGTGAATAGCGAACCAGCTCCGGCCCTCCTGCTCCTGCATCCAGATCGAGATCGGGAACTTCCGCCAGCTCGATTCCCACTTCCGCGGCGACATCTCCACCGGCTGCCCCGTGGCGGCGTCGGCGATGTCGCGGCGGAGGAACTCGTGGGCCACGAGAAACTCCCGACACTTCGCCGCCAGCTCCGGGATCGGCATCCCCGAAAAGACCGCGTCGTTGTCGAGCAACACCCGCAGGAGGACCATCTTGAACGACTTCGTCATCCGCGTGGTGGCGAGCATCACGAACCAGTCGCGGAACCGGCCGAGACATTCGGCCTCGAGAGCGGTCGCGTCGCCCTCGGCCGCCACGAAGTCGAACCAGGTCGTGAACTCCGGCGGCAGCGTGCGCGGGTTGTAGCCCCGGTGAAACAGCTCCGTCATCGTGGGCCGCCGCGCGAGGTCGGCGCGGAGATCGCGATAGGCCTCCACCACCCGCGAACCCGTCTGGGGCGCGAGCCGCGCGAGCAGGTCCTTCGCCTCGAGGTCCACGTCCACGAGGCACCCCGGCGGCAGGGCAGGCGGCGTGCCCGCCAGAAACGCCTTCAGAAACGCATGGCAGTTCGTCGCTTCTGCGCCATCGCCTGCGGCCGGCACGAGCGCGAAGAGATGCATGAGCCGACTCGCGAACACGCGGTGATTGCCCACGAAGTCGATCACCTCGAGCCGCGTCTTGCCGGCGGCACTCCGCAGGCCGCGGCCGAGCTGCTGCAGGAACACGATCTTCGATTCCGTGGGCCGGAGCATCACCACGCGGTTGACCAGCGGGATGTCGACGCCCTCGTTGAAGAGGTCCACCACGCAGAGGGCTTCGAGCGAGCCGGCATGGAACGCGGCGAGGGAGGCCATGCGCGGGTCG
>JBMLMS010000074.1:0-1127 GCA_049243925.1 Pirellulales bacterium | reverse complement strand
TGCCACTCGGCCCAGAGGCGTTCCATGCGGGCGCTGTTTTCGAGGGCCACTTCGAGCTCGGTCACATCAAACCGGCCGTTGCGCCACGGGATCCGCTCGAAGTCGACGTCGTCCTTGAGCCCCCGATACCGAAACGGCACGAGCGACCCCTCCGCGATCCCGTCGCCGATCGTGGCCTGGGCCGCGAGGATGTCGTCGAAGAGCGTGGCCACGTCGACGCCGTCGGTCCGCTCGGGCGTGGCCGTGAGGCCGAGCGTGAACGAGCTTTTGAGGCGGGCCAGCACGCGGCGGTAGCTCGGGGCCTCCGCGTGGTGCACCTCGTCGATCACGCAGTAATCGAAGGGCTCGGCCGCACTGGCTGCTGAATCCAGGGCCGCGAGCCCGGCGGGACGGGAGAGTTTTTGGATCGAGGCGATGACGAGGGAGCCCGAGAGATCGCCCGCGTCGCCGACGAACCAGCTTGTGTGCGGGGCCGGCCAGCCGGCCTGCTGCGCGGCGGCTGCGAGGGCCGACCGCATCGTGGCCTCAGCTTGCGCGAGGATCTCCGCCCGGTGGGCGATCACGAGCACCCGCGGGAGCCGGCCGAGGGTTTTTGCGATGGCCACGACGTCGAACGCGGCGAGCCAGGTTTTCCCAAGGCCCGTGGCCACGGCGACGAGGGCTTTTGAGTAGCCCTGGCCGCGGATGCGGGCCAGCGACGCGAGGGCGGCGACCTGCCAGGGGCGTGGGGAACGGACGTCAGCCGGGGCATGTGCAGATTGCCAATCTGCACCCACATGTGGCGGCAGGTTGGCAACCTGCCGAACCCGCTCCGCATACCGCTCGACCACGTCGGCCGAAAGCGGCGTGGCCTGCTGCCAGAGATCGTCGAACGCGGCGGTGAGCTCGCGGTCGAGGGCGCCAGAGCCCGACGTCTCGCCGACGAGGTTCCACTCCACGCCCGAGACGAGCGCCGCCCGCGAGAGGTTGCTCGACCCCACCACGACGATCCCGCCCGACGAGTCGGCGATCCGCCACGCCTTCGGGTGAAACGAGTCGGGCCGCCCGCGGAGTTTTTCCAGTTCGACGAGCCGGGCCTCGAACGCGGCCCCGGAGCTTTCCATCCAGCCGACGAGCAACCGCAGGGC
>JBMLMS010000073.1:0-19099 GCA_049243925.1 Pirellulales bacterium | reverse complement strand
TTGACCGGACACGTCTTTAGCAAAGACGCGCATTCGACCACTCTGCCACCTCTCCAAACCCGCGAAAACTCCCGTGGACGAGGGGCGAGATCGCCGGTCTATTCTGGACCGCAAACCACGGTCCCGCAAGGAGGCGGCAGATGGCCCCGACGAATCGCACCCGACTGTCTCGGGCGGTCATGGTTCTCGCCGCTGGCGTGATGGCCATGCCGCTCTCGGCCGCCGAGCACATGGCGGCCGCCCATGCGAGCATCCAGGCCGCCGACGCCAGCCGCCACGTGCACGCACTGGCCGACGACGCCTTCGAAGGCCGCGAGGGAGGCAGCCGGGGCGGCCGGGCCGCCGGCACCTACATCGTGGCGGCGCTCGAGAAGCTTGGGCTCCAGCCCGCCGGTGACAACGGCACCTTCTACCAGGCCTTCGGCGGCATGCGCAACATCCTCGCGCTCGTGCCCGGCAGTGATCCGGCACTCGACCACGAGCTCGTGATCGTCGGTGCCCACTACGACCACGTCGGCTACGGCACCGCGAGCAACAGCTACGGCCCCACCGGCTACATCCACAACGGCGCCGACGACAACGCCTCCGGGGTCGCCGGGCTGCTCGAACTCGCCGAGGCGCTCGGCCACCTGCCGAGCCGGCCGCGGCGGCCGATCCTCATCGCCTTCTGGGACGGCGAGGAGAAGGGCCTGCTCGGATCGTATCACTTTCTGCGGGTTCGCCCCGCGGCGCTCGCGGCATACACGCCCGTCTTCTCTGTGAACCTCGACATGATCGGCCGGCTGCGTGGCGAACGGCTCGAGGTCTACGGCTCCCGGACGGCGGCCGGGCTGCGCATGGCCTGCCTCGAGGCCAATGCGCGGGCAAACCTCGAGCTCGTGTACGACTGGGAAATCACCGATGACTCCGACCACTATCCCTTCATCGCCGCGAAGATCCCGACGGTGATGTTCCACACGGGGCTCCACGACCAGTACCACCGCCCCAGCGACGACACGCACCTCGTCAACTTTTCCGGCATCGAGCCGGTGACGCGGCTCGTGCTCGACTTTGTGACCGCCGTCGCCGACGACCCGCGGCCGCCGCGGGCGTTTCGTGCCCAGTGCCGCACGGAGTCGGCCGCCACGCGGCGAGGGCTCGAGCTGCCCGCCGCCGAGACGGTCTCATCGGGCCCCCGGCCCCGCTGGGGCATCGGCACCCGTGGGGACTCGTGCGAGCCAGAGGCGCCGATCGTCGTGCGTGTCACCACGGGCTCGCCAATGGCCAAGGGCGGGGTGATGCTCGGCGACCGGATCGTAGCGATCAACGGCCTGCCGCTCACGGATCAGCCGGACATGCTCGCGAAACTCGCGGCCGCTGGAGACCATGTCGAGATCGATGTGGATCGCAAGGGCCGCCGCCTGCGGCTTGCGGTCAGCGCCGGGGCGACTGCTCAGGAAATCAAGCCCTGAACCAAGCCCGAGCCAGGATCAGACGACGACCCACTCAGTCGTCGTCGTCTTCATCCTCGTCTTCGTCCTCGTCTTCCTCGTCGTCGTCGTCTTCCCACTCCTCATCGTCGTCTTCCCACTCCTCGTCGTCGTCTTCCTCTTCATCCTCGTCGTCTTCGGCCTCGTCCTCTTCTTCATCTTCCTCTTCATCATCATCGTCTTCGACTTCTTCCCACTCTTCGTCTTCATCTTCGAGGTCGTCTTCGTCTTCGTCCTCATCGTCGTCGTCGTCTTCATCCTCGTCTTCGTCCTCGTCTTCGTCTTCGTCGCCGCGAGCGACCAGCGCGCGATCAGAGGCTTCGGCACGCGCGGCACCGTCGAAGAGTTCTTCAGCAGCCATCAGTTCGGGGAGTTCGTTCCAGGAGAACACATCGGCAGCCATCACATCTTGATGTCCTCGCGGATTCGCAACGATCGTCACGGAAAAAGCTCCTCGGTGGGGACGGAATTTCGAATAGACTTGAAAAGTGTGTCGCCCCGCTGCCAGAAGTGCAAGGGTCACGCCGGCGTAAATTTTCAGGCCGGGGAATGGCCTTCCGCCGGCCCGCCAGCGTCGCCGGCGGACGGGCTCGGCACCTCCAGCGGAGGGAGGTCCTCGATCCGGGCCAGTCCGAAGGCTTGCAAAAACCGATTTGTCGTCTGGTACACATGCGGACGGCCCAGATCGTCGGTGCGGCCGCTGCTGGCGACAAAATCCCGCTCCAACAACTGCCGGAGCATCTCCTCGCAGCCGACGCCGCGGATCGCCTCGATCTCGGCGCGGGTCACGGGCTGCCGATAAGCGACAATCGCCAGGGTCTCCAGGGCTGCGGCCGAGAGGCGGTTTTCCGGCGGTTTGGCCAGCAGCCGGCGAACCCACGGACCGAGTGCCGGGCGGGTGAGCAGCTGGAAGCCGCCGGCGATCTGTTCGATCCGAAACGCCGCGCCGGCATCGTCTTGCAGTCGGCGCAGTTCCCGCATCAGGGCACGGGCCTTCGTGCCATCCGGAAGCCGGGCCAGCTTGGCGAGGCGACGAGGCGAGAGCGGCTGCCGCGCGATGAAGAGCGCGGCCTCCAGGCGGGCGAGCTCCTCGGACCGCTGGTGAAGGCCTGGGGCGGACTGTGCGGGCTGTGGCTTTGCCCGGCGGCGTGGCGACGGTGGGCGCCGCTGGCGACGCGGGGGCGACGCCAGCGGCGGAGTCCAGATGCGGAGCTGAGGCCGCCCCCCGAGGCTTCCGGCCAGTCCGCGCGAGGTCTTCGGCTTTTTGCGCATGGGCGGCTCTTGCGTGGCTGGTCAGCGCAGGCCAGTCTGGCCGCCGTCACCGGAGGTTCGCAAAGGATTCGCGACATCCGGCCGCATGGCGAGCCGGTGCTTCCAGAACTGCACTTGGCCATGCAGATTCTTCAGGGCCACGATCGGGTCGGGATTCGATGATTGGAAGACGCGCTGAAGCTGCCCCGAGGGATCGGCCGGCACGCGGCACGAGCAGCGATGCGACGTGCCCTGCATCATTGGCACGCACTCGATTGACACCGCCCCCAACGCCCGCAGTTGGTCTTCGATCATGAGGCGGGAGCGAGCTGTGTCGGCGGGGCCGGGCGCAGCATCCGGCGACATCGCAACGGGCGACATCGGCTGCGCGACCTCGACGAGCGTCAGAGCGGGCTCGGCGGGACCCGCTACCGGCGTGGGCGGTGGCAGCGCAGGCGTGGGCGGTGGTAGCGCAGGCGCGGCAGACCGTTGCTGCGGCAGTGTCGCCGCCACTGGCTCCGCGGCTGGCGGCACGGGGGCGGGCGGCTGAGGGGTGGGGGGGGCGGGTGCCTCACCGCGCGCCAAACGCTGCGCCGCCAGTCGCCAGTCGCGGGGAATCTTGTGCGAGAACATCGCCACGAGGGGCACGATCGCCATGCAGGCGAACAGCAGGCACGAGCGCAGCTTCATGACAGAGGTCCCGGCCACCGACGGCACTCCGAGCAATGGGAAACAGGGGCGAGGAAGGTAGCTGCGCCCGGGCCGCGTCACAATCCTGAATCCGCCGCCTCCGGCTGCCACACGATCACGGTCTACGGGCCCGGCTCGGTGACGATCTGGCGACGTTCGGCCGGGCCGTCCTGATCGGCCGCCGCGAAGTGCGGAATGCCGGGAGCGTAGCTGATCGGTGTGGCCTGACGACCCCGGGCCACGATCTCGCGGATCGCCTCTTGAACGACGAGCTTCTCCAGCTGCGGACGGAGCGTGTCTGGACGCACGTCGCCCGGCTTCAGGTCGGTGACCCGCACGAGGTGCACGCCGAAGGCGGTGGCGAACGGCTTCGAGATCTCTCCCTTTGCCAGCGCGAACGACTGGCGGGCGAACTCCTCGTCCATCACACCGTGCCGCGGAAAAAATCCCACGTCGCCCCCTTGCTTCCGGCTCGGGCCCGCCGAATGCCGGAGGGCGGCCTCGGCGAAGCTGACCGAGCCCTGAAGGATGTCGGTGCGCAGACGAGCTGCCCGCCGTTCGAGATCGGCGAGCGCTTCGGCACCGCGGCCAGGGTCGGGCCGCAGCACAATGTGGCTGACCCGCACGAGCGTGCCGTCGAGATCGCGTCGATGCTTCGCGAACGCCGCGTCGAGTGACGCACTCGTGAGCTGCGGCAGCAGGAGCTTGTTGAGGGCGATCTCGAGCCGGATCTGGTTGCGGAGCGATGTTTCGTCGCGGCCCGATTGCGCGAGGAACGTCTCCAAGGGAATTTTCCGATCGGCGAGCTGGCCTCGCATGCGGGTAATGATTTCGGTCACCTCGTCTTCGTCGACCGTAATCTGCCGGGCCTCGATCTCGCGCCGCAGCAGGCGTTCGTCGACAAGTTGTTCCACCGTCTCTGCCGTCAGGCGGGCTTGACGCTCGGGGTCGAGCACGCGGCCCTGGGCCACCCGCCGCACGGTGGCCTCGACTTCCGACTGAAAAATTGGCGTGTCGCCCACCTGCACGGCGACGCTCGATCCTGCGGCCGGCACAGGCGCTGCCTGGTCGCCGTCGGCCGCCTGCGGGGGGGCCGACGGCCCGGCCGCAAGAGCGGCCAGGAGAACGACGATGCGCGACGACAAAGGGGAGCGTGTCACGGAACGAGCGACGGCGTGAGGGGGAAAACGGACTGCCGTATCGTAGGGTATGCCAGCCGCGGCCGACACCCGAACGGGCCCGCTGTTGGCCGGGCGGGTTCCTGGTGGGCGGCCGGGGTTCGCGGCACAATACGGGCCTCGCCCACTTCATTCCGACCCTCCGTCTGCCGAGCATGGCCCACATCGCAATCAGCCTGTGCGGAGAGGGCCGCGGCCATGCCACCAGGATCGCCACACTCACGGAGCGGCTGCGCGACCAGCACGACCTGCTCATCTTCACGTCGGCCGACGCGCTCGAGTTTTTGTCGCGCCGCTTCGCCGGCGACGCACGGATTCGTGTGGTCGGCATACCCGGCATCGTCTTCCAATACAGCGGCGGCCGGCTCGACGTCACCCGCTCGATCGCCACTGGGCTCGACTACCGGGCCAGGCAATTGGGCCCACTCGTCGATCTGCTGCTCGGCGAGCTCGATGCATTCGGCGCCGACCTGGCCGTGACCGACTTCGAGCCGGCGCTGCCACGGGCCGCCGCCCGCCAGGGCATTCCGCTCGTGAGCGTCGACCACCAGCACTTTCTGCTCGCCTACGATCTGTCGTCGCTGCCGTGGTGGCTGCAGTGGCAGGCGTGGCTCATGAGCCATGCAGTGTGGATGTATGTGACCGGAGCGACCGACACGGTCGTGTCGGCGTTTTTCCGGCCGCCGCTCAAGCGTGGCTGGGAGCATGTGGTGCAGGCGGGGCCGCTCTTGCGTGCAGAGATCGCACGAGCGACTCCGGGCAACGAAGGCTTCGTGCTCAGCTACCTTCGCCGGCACACCCCTTTTGCAGCGCTGGCCACGCTCGCCGACTGCGGCCTGCCGGTGAAGGTGTACGGCCTTGGCGAACGGGATGCGGTGGGGTCGGTCTCGTTTCATGCCATCGACGACCGCCGCTTCGTCGACGACCTCGCCGCCTGCCGCTGTCTCGTCTCCGCCGCCGGCAATCAACTGATCGGCGAGGCACTCCACCTCGGCAAGCCGATGCTGCTCCTGCCGGAGCGGGCGCATGCCGAGCAGCTCATGAACAGCCACTTTCTGGCCGGGATGGGCTGCGGCGATTTCACGCTCTTGGAGCAGGTGACGACGGCCCACGTGCGGTCGTTCGTCGACCGGCTCGAAGACTTTCAGCCCACGCTCGACGCGGTGGCCGGTCGGATCGACGGCACCGACGACGTGGTGCGGGTCATCGAGCGTCGGCTCGCGGCGCCGCAGAGCCTGCCGGCACCAGATGCCGCACGAGCGCCGGAAGGAGCGCCCGCAGGGCCCGGCCGCGGTGGCTGATGACGGCCTTCACGGCCGGCGGCAGCTCGCCGAACGTGCGTTGATACTCGGGCACGATGAACAGGGGATCGTAGCCGAAGCCACCCGCGCCGCTGGCGGCCTCGGCGATCATGCCGCCGCACGTGCCGGACGACGTGGCCACGATCGCGCCGCCAGGATCGGCAAGCGCCGCATGGCAGGCATAGTGCGCCGAACGGTCGGCGCCCCGGTGGCGTGCGAGCCGTTCCAGGAGCAGGGCGTTGTTCGTCGCGTCGGTCGCCTCCGCACCGGAGAACCGGGCCGAGTAGACCCCTGGTGCGCCGCCGAGGACGTCGACCACGAGGCCGCTGTCTTCGGCGAGCACCCAGGCACCGATGGCTCGCGCCTGGGCAGAAGCCTTGAGGGCGGCGTTCTCGGCGAACGAACTGCCCGTCTCTTCGACCTCGACGGCCCGTGGCTCGTCGGCGAGCGATCGGCAGCGGATGCCCACGGGTGCGAGCAGTTCGACGAGCTCGCGGAGTTTGCCCGCGTTCGTCGTGCCGAGCACCACGGTCGCCGGGGCCGAGTCCATCACTTCCAGCCGCCCGGGGCCCGGGGCACGTCGATCGGCTTCGGCTTGACGTCGAGCAGGATCCCGTCGATTGAGCGGGGCATGAGGGTGCCGGCCGCAAGTTTCGTGGGGTCGGGGCCGAGTTCGCCGATGATGCGCGCGATTTCTGGATGCACCGTGGCGGCCCCGTTGGCCTGCGGAACGGCGAGTTGGTCGATGCTGCCCACGCAGACGACGCTCGACTCGCGATCGTGGAATTCCCACGCCTGGTAGCCGGAGCGACGCAGGGCCGCGGTCAGCCGGTGGGCCTTGTCGGCCGCTTCGGCGAGCCGGCTCTCGAGCTTGACGTCTTCGTCGCCGCCGGCGATGGCCTTCTGGTCGAACGTCCCCGCGCCGGTGAACGTGGCCACGCGGACGGTGTAGCGGCCAGGGCAGTCGAGCAGGCTGTGCGTGACGTCGGCGTTCATCTCCACGACGAACGCGTCGATCTCCTGCCGCGAGAAGTAGTCCTCTGGCAAGAGCGGATTCGGGATCACGAAGGCCAGGTGCATCGGGCCCTTGGCCGCCTTGTCGAGCCCGATCATCTTGCGGAAGTCTCCGAACGAGCGGCTCTTGCCCGCGTCGCCCATCAGCGCCTTGGGCTGGAGCCCCTTGATCGAGGCCAGAAGTTTTTGCCCACGTGGATCGTCGAACGACGCGAAGTCGCCCACGAGCACGGCCACCTCGATCACCTGCTCGGAATTGGCGTAGCGCATCTTCTTCGGTGAGCCGTCGGGGTTGAGGCCGAGGCCCTGCTGCGCGCCGGTGTAGTCGAATGACTTTTCGTGTGTGTAGGCCTTGAGCTTGTGGTCGCGACGCAGTTCCTGCGCCAGCCGGCGGGCGTCGTCGCGGGCGCCCTCGCCGCGAAACGTGGTCGCGAGCACGAGCCAGGGGCCGTCACGTTCGGCGAGCGGAAACATCGCGTCGGCGGGCATCTCCGCCGGTGAAAACCAGGCCGTCGGCAGCCAGCCGCTCTGCGCGACCGCCGCTGACGGGCAGCCGAGCAGGGCAAGAGCGATGGCGAACAACGCGGCCACGAACGGTGGCAGGCGATCGGTGGGCAGGCTCTGGTGGTGCATGAGCAGGGTCAGGGTAAAAAGGACCTCGCCGGCAAGTGATTCGGCCGCACCGTAGCAAGGACCACGGCCCCGGCACCAGACCGATTGTCCCCTTGGGAAAGGCGTGGAGAATGGGCGGCATGGAGCGTGTTCACCACCGCCGCGTGTCCGCCGGAACGCTCACCGCACTCATCGCCGTGTGGGGCCTGATCCTCGCTGTGCCGCCGGTGATCCTGCTCAGTCAGCGAGAAGCCTGGCTCGCCGCCCTGGAGCGGCCCGAGGCCCAGGCCGATTGGGACGCCTTTCGGAGTGCGATGCGTGAGCAGACCGGCCGGGATGGGCCGGTGCAGCGCAAGGTTCCCAAGAGCCCCGAGCCGCCGCTCCGCGTGTGGCTTCGCGACTATGTCGGGCTGGCGATCGCCGCCTGGCTCGTGCTCGGGGGCACGCTGGGGCTGTGCACCGGGGCGCTCGTCGTCGGCGCCGCCACGGGTCGGGCCGGGCTGGCATCAGCGGCCGAGAATCGCCCGGGCAGTGGCCGCGACGACGAAAAACAAAATGACCGTGATGCCGAGAACGCCGAGCAGCGAAGACACGGAAGTTGATCCTTTGCCGAATGCGCGGGCTGCGAAGGTGCGCGGGCGGCGACCGCCCGTGCGAGGATCGTACGCACCCCCGGCGGTCGGTCAACCTCCTGCCGACTGGCGGAAGATGTCTTCGGGCAACGCACAGAGCGCGGTGCGGCCGACGTCGTCGAGGGTCCGCCGCTGCCCCACCGTGTTCCAGGGCGTGACGTCGGCGAGTTCGGGCATGATCTCGAGGATCTGATCGACCAGCATGTCGACGACGCGGCCCGTGGGCGTGCCCCGGGTCCGTTCGCGGAGTGCGGCCGCGGTCTTCATGAGCTTCACCATCCGTGATCGCTCGAGCACCGGGCCCGAGAGCTGGCCTTCGCTCTCGACGAGGAGTTCGGCGATCGGCACCTCCAGCACCTCCTGCCAGCGCATCACTTCGGAGATCCGCAGATCGTAGTCGGGCTGCTCCTGCCGCCGGACGACGGCCATCTCGATCCCGAGCCTGCGGGCGACGTTTCGCAGGGTCACGCCCTGGCGATTTCGCACGTCGGCGATCCGGTGCATGCGCTTCTGGCGTCGCAGCGGCTCACGCTGCCGCCGCTGTGCCGAGGGCGTCGAGTCGGACTCACCCGCGGCGCGGGCCACGTCGGAGTGGCCGCTGTCGGCGACGGCAAACGGATCGTGGTCGTCGAAGTCGTCGTCGCATTCGGTGGCATAGTCGACAGTGGCCATCGAAACCTTCCCTTCGTCGTCAAAACATGCCGGATAGCCGATTCCGCGTCGGGCACCGGGGAGCCCGTCGCGGCCGCGATCGTCGCGGTGAGAGATGTACGCAGGGTGGCCGGATGGCGTTCGCGCGAGACGGAAAATTTTCGGCCCGGGCGGGAATTCCCGCTGGCAAATCCATCTGGCGGGCACGCTTTGGTAGCCTGGGTTCCATCAGCCGTTTCGACGCCAGGTGCCTCGCATGAACGCCACGCCCGCCGCCCCTGCCGCCCGCTGGCTCGACGCCGGTCTCCGGCCGACCGTGCTCGTGCGCGGCCCCGATGCCCAGCGGTTCATCGATGGCTTCACGACGGCGGCGATCGGCTCGCTCGAGCCTGGTTCAGGCGCGGAGGGTTTCTTCGCCGATGCCAAGGGACAGGTGCTCGCCCTGGCGGCGATTCTGCGCACCGACGACGGCGTGTGGATCGATGCGTTTCCCGGCGGCTCCGGGTCGTTGGCCGAGCACCTCGAGCGATACCACATTCGCGAACGGCTCGAGATCGTCGATGCAACCGCCACGCGCACGAACATCGTGGTGGCAGGCCCCGCAGCCGCCGCCATGATCGGGCCGCTCATCGGCATGCCCGTGCCGACGCAGCCGTGGGGCCACGTGCACGGCGCGATCGGCGGCGTTCCTGTGGCCGTCGTCGCCGTGCCCTGGGCCGGGCCGGGTGGCGTCTTCGTGCAGGCGGCGGCCGCTGATCGACTGCCGCTCGTGATGGCGCTCGAGGCGGCGGGCTGCGTGGCGGCCCCGCTGGCGACACTCGAGCAGCTCCGCATCGCCGCAGGCTGGCCGGCGCCGTGCGACATTCCGGCCAAGACGCTGCCTCAGGAACTCGGCCGCGATGCCGCGGCGATCTCGTTTACGAAAGGCTGCTACCTCGGACAGGAGACGGTCGCTCGGCTCGACGCCCTCGGGCATGTGAATCGCCGGCTCGTCGGCCTTGCCGCCATGCAGCCGCTCACCGCGGGCACGGCTGTCCGTGCCGCCGGCGTCGAGTGCGGGGTGATCACGTCGGCGGGGCCGACGAGCCGCGCCGGTGGCTGACTCGGGCTGGCCTTGCTCCCCGTCAAGGCGTGCCCGGCCGGCGCCGCGCTCGATGTCGGGGGCGTTGCCGTGCGGGTCGTCGAGTTGCCGCTGAGCGAGACTCTGCCACCACCGCCTCCGCCATCCGCACGCGGTGGCGAGGTCGTGTTTACGGCACGCCGCTTTCGGGTGGTGCGGATTGCCGAGCCGGAGGGCGTGCGGGATCGCGACGTCGTGGAACACCCCGGCAGCGTCGTTGTGATCCCGCTCGTGGATTCTGCTCACATCTGTCTCGTGGAGGTGGTGCGCGTGGCGGTGGGAAAGACGTTGGTGGAGTTGCCCGCCGGCACGCTCGATCGCGTCGAAACACTCGCCGAAGCGGCCGCCCGTGAGCTCGCCGAGGAGACCGGCTACCGGGCGGGCCGGCTGTCGAGCCTCGGTGAGTTCTGGATGTCCCCCGGCATCCTCCACGAACGCATGCACCTGTTCGTGGCCGAGGATCTCGTGCCCGGGCCGCAGGCGCTCGAGCCCGGCGAGCACATTCGCACCCGGGTCGTGCCGGCCGCGGAGGCCGTGGCCATGTGTCTCGATGGACGGATCGAGGATGCCAAGACCGTCGCGGGCCTCTTGCTGTGGGCGGCAAGGGCGGGCACGCAGGCCTGACGTCAGCCCTGGAGGCTGGCGGCCGGCGCCTGGGTTGGCGTCTGGGCCGGCGTCTGATGGCTCGGCGTGCGATCGAGCATGAACAGCAGGCCGCCGACCAGACCGTTGGCGATCGTGGTCAGAAACCAGAGCAGCCCGATGGCCACGGCCTGCTCCGCGGGCACGCCTGACGGAGCGAGCAGGAAGGCGAGGCCTCCCTCACGCACACCGACGCCGCCGATGCTGATCGGCAGCACCATCGCCAACGCGACCAGCGGCACCACGGCGAACCACACGGACAGCGGCAGTGTCACGCCGAGGCCTCGCGCCACGAATGCCACCGCGATCGAACCGCCCATCTGCACGAGGAGGCTCCAGGCGACGGCCCGGGTCATGAGGCTCGGCCGCATCTGGTAGGGCAGGAGCCGTGAGATGAACTGCCGTGCGGCGTGGGGCTCGGGAAACAGCGTGAGCAGCCGATCGAGCGACCCGACCGCGAGCCAGATCGCTGCGAGCACGCCGCCGAGCAACGCGGCTCCGACGCCGATCGTGGTCCCGACCCCGAGCGACCACTCCTTGCCGATGACGGCGGCCCCGGCGAGCACCCCGAGCGCGGCGAGCCCGGCGAGCCTGTCGGCGAGCACCGTGCATCCGGCGAGGAGCCGGCCGGGCGTGGAGTCGGCGAGCCGGTAGGCCTTCACCACGTCACCGCCGATCGACGTCGGCAGGCAGAGGCTGAAAAACGCCCCTTCGAAAAATCGCCACACGAAGAGGCCGATCGAATACGCAAATCCGATCGGACGGGCGAGCAACGCCCACCGCACCGCAGCGATCACCTGCACGACCATGCCCGTGGCGAAACCCGCAGCCCACCACCGCCAGTCGATCGTGCCGAAGAGACCGATCAGCTTGGGCCATTCCACGCCGCGCAGGGCCAAGGCCATGAGTACGGCCGTGGCGGCGACACGCAGCCCGATGCTGGCCCAGGCCGGTAGCCGCGGCCGTGCGCCACCCGCGCCGGAGTTCATCAGGTCATCATCTGCCGACGCCATGCCGCTGCCTCTGCCCTGGTCGGGATCCTCTCGCTACCCTACACGATCTTGCACCCCCGGTCCCAGAGTGATCTTCGAGGCCTCTCGCACATGGCGGCGTTGATCACATGGCCCGTGGCCTGGTTCGCCGACGCCACGATCGCGGTGTTTCTCTGCGTGCTCGGCGGGAACGTGGCGAGTTTCTTGAACGTGGTCGCGCATCGCGCTCCACGTGGGGAGTCGGTGGTGCGGGGAGGATCGCGCTGTCCGGCGTGCGGCAGCCCCGTGCGTTGGCACGACAACGTGCCGGTGCTCGGCTGGCTCGTGCTCCGTGGGCGGTGCCGAGACTGCGCATGCCCGATCGATGCTCGCTATCCACTCGTGGAGGCCGCCGGCATGCTCATCGGTGCGATCACGGCGATCGAGCTGCTCTCCGGTGGCCGTACGTGGCCGCCGGGGCGGTTTGGCACCGGCCGCGTCGGCGCCGACGTGCTCCTCTTGCAGCCCGACTGGCCACTCGCGCTCGTATGCCTCTCGCATGCAGTGCTGCTCTGCGTCGTGCTCGCGTGGACGCTCTTCGAGGCCGATGGTGTGGATGTGCCCTGGAGTTGGTGGTGCGGCACCTGCCTCGGGCTCGGCGCGCTGGCCGTGGCCGTCGGTGGCCCGCTGACGGAGCCCGGCTGGCCCGCCGCTTCGCAGGCAGTGATCGGCGGATGCGTGGCCGCCGCAGTCGGGGCCGCGGTGGGAAACCGTGTGCTCGGGCAGGCACTCGTGTGCGCTGGGTGCGTGCTCGGATGGCAGGGGCTCGTGACCGCGGTAGCGGTGATGCCGATCGCGGCGGCGGTGCGGATCGGGCTCGGTGCGGTGGCGGGGCGGCGGCATGGCGAACAGGGGCCGCGATGTGTCGATCTGCTCGTGACGCTCGCCGTACTGGCCGTGGCCTGGCGGTGGCTGGCCGCTGTCTGGCAGCCCGGCAGTTGATCGAGACCGGGTTTTCGTCTTTGTTTGTGGGCCGACTCGTCGAGGCGGCTTGTCGAGTGGTGTATGCTTGAAGCGTCCTGAGGGAGGCAGAGCAAGACCGATGGCCATCACCCCGATAGTTTCCGGCGGCACCCCGCGGCCCGCGGCCATGAGGCCGGCACAGCCCCTCGTCGACGAGGGGCTGATCGAAGGCACGAAGCGTCGGCTCGGCGAACTCGCGGCCGAACTCGCGCGGCCGGAGGGCCGCAGTGCCTGGATGGCCATCCTGCTGCTCACGGGCCTCTTGATCTACAGTTACTGGCCGGGGCTCCTCAACGCCCAGTCGAGTTGGAGCAATCCCCAGTATTCGCACGGCTGGATCGTGCCGCTCTTTTCCGTGGCCCTGCTGTTTTGGTGGCGGAAACCGGTCGAGCCGGTGGCGCTGTCAGCGCGGATTGCCGGCATGCTCTTGTTGATCGCGAGCTTCGGGCTACGGCTCGCGGTGGCCCGCTACCGGATCGTGACCATCGATATGTACACGTTCGTGCCAGCCTTGGCCGGGGTGTTTCTCCTCGTCGGCGGGTGGAGCATGTTTCGCTGGGCGTGGGCCCCGATCGCGTTTCTGATCTTCATGTATCCCCTGCCCGACGAGGCCACTCGCTACCTGCTCGGGCCGCTCCAAACGCTCGCCACGATCGTGAGCACCTACGCCCTCCAGACCCTGGGGCTCGACGCCTTTCGCGAAGGCAATCAGATCGTGGTGGGTGAAATGCACCTCGGCGTGGTCGACGCCTGTAGCGGCCTGCGCATGCTCACGATCTTCGTGGCCCTGTCGGTGGCGCTCGTGATGCTCGGAGACCGGGCGTGGTGGGAAAACCTCGTGATTCTGGCGAGTGCCATTCCGATCGCACTGATCGTCAACTCAATCCGTATCACCGTCACCGGCCTGCTTTATCAGGTGGCCAATTCGGAGCTCGCGGAAATGGTGTTTCACGACCTCGCTGGCTGGGTGATGATGCCAATGGCCCTGGGCATGCTGTTCATGCTCCAGCAGATTTTGGCGCTGTTGTTCGTGACGGAAGACTCGACGGTGGCGGCACTTGCGCCTCGTCGGCAGGTGGCGGGGCCAGCGCCGGCCGTGGCGGCGCGACCGCGCCAGGCCGCACCATCGGCGGTGATCCGGCCCGCCCCCGGGGTTCCTCCGGCAAAGCGTGCGGATTGACCCGGAAATATGGGGTACAGTGGAGGTGGAGGCGATAGTTCCCACCTGGTGGCTGCATGAGCGAGACAACGATGGCAACGGATGCTGCAATGGAATCTGCCACGGCCGGGCCCTCCGCCGGCGGGCTCGTAGTGCGTGATTCCGGGCTCGCGACCGCCCCGCATTTTGCGCCCCCGGCGTATGCGGGCGACGATCCGCTTGCAGGCGGCGTCGACTACCGCCGCGTCTGGCACGCCTTCCGGCGCCGCTGGCTGCCGGCCGTGTCGCTCGGTGTGCTGCTGGCGACGGCGGCCGCGATCTCGACCTGGATTTTCCTGCCGCGGGGCTACGAGGCCGTGGCGTGGCTGCGGGTGCGGGACAAGGGCGGCATGCTCGGGGGTGGCGGCCGCGACAATTCGGAGTACGAGGCCTACCGCAAGACGCAGGTCGCGCTGATCAAGTCGCCCTTCGTGATGACGTCGGCGCTGCGGCGGACCGGGATCGCCGATCTGGAGCTGATTCAGGAGCAGGACGAGGATCCCGTCGGCTGGCTGACGCGGTCGATCCAGGTGACCGCGCCGATGGAGTCGGAAGTCGTGCAGGTGCGCCTGCGTGGCAAAAATGCTGCCGACGTGGCCAAGATCGTCAACGCCGTCACCAGCAGCTACCTCGAAGACATCGTCAACAAGGAGCGGTCGGAAGGCCTCGGGCGCCGCGACGCTCTCGAGAAGAAATACAAGGAAAACGTCGCCGACATGCGGGAGCAACGGGAGACGTTCAACGCACTCGCCCGCACCCTCGGCACCGGCAACGGCGCCGAGGTGATCACGCAGCGTGCGCTCCTGCTCGACCACCTGGGCACGCTTCGTGCGCAGCTCTCGCAGACGCAGCGGGATCTCACGGCGATCGACGCGGAGCTCGCGATCATCGCTGCGAAGACACGGGGCGACATCGCCGAGCAAGACGCCCTGCCCGACGAAATGGTCGACGCGGCGCTCGTACGCGACCCTCAATTGCTCGAGCTCGACGGCAAGCTCGCCTCGCTCGATGAAGCGATTCTCTTTCAGGAGCAGCGGAGTGCCCGCGGAGCCAACGAGCCGGCCGTGAAGCGGCTGCGGGCGCAGCGGGAGCAGATCGTGCAGCGGATGGTGCAGCGACGCGAGGAATTGCGTCCGCAGATCGTGGCTCAGATGGCCCTCGAGACGGCAGGCCGCCGCTCGGGGCAGCCGCTCGAAAGCCCGGTCGTGCTGAAGATGCGGCGGGAAATGCTCGCCCAGACTGTGGCGGAGACGTCGAAGGAGTTCGACAAGGTGGCCAAGGAGGTCACGGAGCTCGGCAAGGCGAATGCCGACCTCGAGCACCGCCGCAGCGAGATCGAGCAACTGCAGAAAGTCAACGATCAGATCGGCATCCAGCTCGAGACGACGTCGCTCGACCTGTCGATGCCCAGCCGGGTGACGCTGATCGAGGAGGCCAGCGTGCCCGAGGGCGACGACCGCCTCTTCCGCATCATGCTCACGACGCTCGCCGGCGGCGCCGGGCTTGTGCTCGGGGGCGGGCTCATCGTGCTGCTCGAGTATCTGCGCGACCGCCTGAGCTCTCCCGACGAGGTGCCGCAGCGGCTCGGTGTGCGGGTGCTCGGCACGTTGCCGCGGGTGCGCCGGTCACGCCGGCACGGCGACGACGGGCTGATGGCCGAGAGCGTCGACAGTATCCGTGCGTTGATCGCACAGTCGGGCCGTGAAGCTCCGCGGGTGATCCTCGTGACGAGCGCCGTGGAGCACGAAGGCAAGACGACGTTCGCGGCCCAGTTGGCGGCGAGCCTTGCCCGCTCGGACAAGCGCACGCTCCTGCTCGACGGCGATCTGCGGCATCCCAATGTGCACCTGGCGCTCGAACTCGAGCTGGGGCGGGGCCTGGCCGAACTGCTCCGTGGCGAGCTGGGTGCCGACGAGGCCGTGCAGCCGACGAGCATCGATGGGCTCTTCGCCGTGACGGGCGGAGCATGCGACTATGCGGCCGTGACCGCGCTGTCGCGGCCTGAGTTGGCCAAATTGATTCGGAAATATCGCGATTCGTTCGACCATGTGGTGATCGATGCCGGGCCGGTGCTGGCGTTTGCCGACGCCCTGCTGCTCGGTCAGCAAAGCGACGTCGCGATCGTCGCCTCGATGCGGGATGCGAGCCGCGTCCCTCTGCTCAATGCGACGATCGATCGCCTGCGGTCGGTCGGCGTGCGTGTGCTGGGGTTGGTCGTGAACGGCTATACCGATTCCCGGCCGCGGCGACTCTACGAATCGCCGCTCCCGCGGTAGCGTGGCCCGGAATCCGGGCAGGGGTGGTGCCATGAAGATGTCGTCGGTTTCCGGCCTCGTGCCGCTGGTGCTGGCTGCCGGACTCGTCGTGGGCGTGACAGTCGTGCAGGGCATGTTCACCGACCGCTGGAGCGGCCGCAACGTGAAGGCCGATCTCCAGGCGGCCGCAGAACGGCTCGAGGCCCGGTTTCCCAATCGGTTTGGCAGCTGGGAGTACGTGCAGGAACTGGCGAGCGATCCCAAGCAGCTCGAACGCGCCGGGGCCGTCGGGCACATCTCGAAACTGTTCACGAATCGTGAGACGGGGGCGAAGGTGTCGGCCTTCATCGTCTGCGCGACGCCGCACGACGCCTCCGGCCACACCCCCGATCGTTGCTATCCGGGTGCCGGCTTCGAGATCGCCGAAGCCGAGCATCGGCAGAGCATTCCCCTCGACGATGGCCGGAAGGCCGAGACGTTCACCGGCACGTTTCGCAAGACGGGCCAGACGCTCCGCGTGTTTTGGACGTATGGCGTGGACGGCCGGTGGGTGGCCCCACAGATCGCCCGCATCGAGCTGGCCGGCACGTCGGCCGTCTACAAGCTGTACGCGATCATCGATGAAACCCGGCTCCCGGGAGGCGAGGCCACGGTGATCTGTGCCGACTTCTTGTCGGCGCTTCTGCCCGAGTTCGACGAGGCGATGTTTGGCATCGGAGCCGACGGGGGGGCCACGCCCGAGGGTGGCACGCCGCCGGCGGGCACCGCGACCGACCCCGCGGAAACCGCCCTGATTTCCGCGCGAATGACGGCCGCCGGCTGAATTTCAGATCGGCGCTGACCCGACCGGCTCGGCTCGGGTATCCTCCGGACGAGTGGCCCATGGCCGCATGCCGAGACTCTCAAGGGCAGGAGGTTCCAGCCGTGTCGGTTTCCGCCAAACGTGCTTTGATCACCGGAATCACCGGGCAGGACGGCTCGTATCTCGCCGAGCTGTTGCTCGACAAAGGCTACGAGGTGCACGGCATCGTGCGCCGCTCGAGCACGTTTGGCACGCAACGCATCGAGCATCTCTACCGCGACATTCACGACATGGATCGGCCGATCGTGCTCCATCACGGCGACATGGCCGACGGCAACGGCCTGGCCAGACTGATCCGTGAAATCCGTCCGACGGAGGTCTACAACCTCGCCGCCCAGAGCCATGTGCGCGTGAGTTTCGACCAGCCCGCCTACACGGCCGACGTGACCGCCGTGGGCACGCTGCGGCTGCTCGAAGCGATCCGCGACTTTCAGGATGCGGTCGGCTACCAGATCCGCTTCTACCAGGCGTCGAGTTCCGAAATGTATGGCAAGGTCGTGGAGACGCCCCAGCAGGAGACCACGCCGTTTTATCCGCGCAGCCCCTACGGCGTCGCGAAACTCTACGCCCACTGGATCACGGTCAATTATCGCGAGAGCTACGGGCTCCACGGCTCGTGCGGCATTCTCTTCAACCACGAGAGTCCGCGGCGTGGCGAGACGTTCGTGACCCGGAAGATCACCCGCGCGGCCACCCGCATCAAGCTTGGCTTGCAGAAGAAGCTCTACCTCGGCAATCTCGACGCGCAACGCGATTGGGGATTCGCCGGCGACTACGTCGAGGCGATGTGGCTGATGCTCCAGCAGGAGGAGCCCGACGACTACGTGATCTCGACCGACGAGACCCACTCGGTGCGCGAGTTTTGCGAGAAAGTGTTCGGGCGGCTCGATCTCGATTACCGAGACTTCGTGGAGATCGACCCCAGGTATTTCCGGCCCGCTGAAGTCGACCTGCTCCTCGGCTCTTCCAAGAAGGCCCGCAGCAAGCTCGCCTGGCAGCCACGCGTGTCGTTCGACGAACTCGTGGCGTTGATGGTGGAGTCGGACCTCGAATTGGCCCGCAAGGAGCAGGTGCTCCTCGCCGCTGGTCACGACGCCTCGGTGCCCAACCGCTGAACAGCCGCCGATGATCGATCTGGCACACAAACGGATCGTCGTCACCGGGGGAGCGGGTTTCCTCGGCCGGGCGGTCTGCAGGCTGCTGCGACACCGCGGGGTGTCCGACGACAGGCTCTTCGTGCCCCGCAAAAAAGATTTCGATCTCACGGTCGAGTCCGACGTGGCCCGGCTCTACGACACGGCCCGGCCCGACGTCGTGATCCATCTGGCCGCCGAAGTCGGGGGCATCGGTGCCAACATGGCCCAGCCGGGCCGCTTCTTTTATGCCAACATGGCGATGGGGCTGCACCTCGTCGAGCACGCCCGCCGCCGGGGCCTCGAGAAGTTCGTCCACACCGGCACCGTGTGCGCCTATCCCAAGCACTGCCCGATCCCGTTTCGTGAAGACGACCTCTGGAACGGCTATCCGGAAGAGACCAACGCCCCCTATGGCGTGGCCAAGAAGGCGATCTTCGTGATGCTCGACGGCTACCGCCGCCAGTATGGGCTCGCAAGCGCGGTCGTCGTGCCCGTCAACCTCTACGGCCCCGGCGACAACTTCGATCCCGCCTCGAGCCACGTGATCCCCGCGCTCATCCGCAAGTGCGAAGAGGCACGGCTCGCCGGCGCCGCAGAAGTGGTCTGCTGGGGCACGGGCTCGGCGACCCGCGAGTTTCTCTATGTCGAAGACGCGGCCGAGGGAATCGTGAAGGCGGCTGAAATCATGGACGAGCCCGTGCCGATCAATCTCGGCGGCGGGATCGAGATCCCGATCCGCGACCTCGTGGTCCAGATCGCCACGGCCTGCGGCTACACCGGCCGCATCACGTGGGATCCATCGAAGCCCGACGGCCAGCCGCGCCGCGGCCTCGACATCACGCGGGCCCGCACGCTCCTCGGCTGGGAGCCGAAGCAGGCCTTCGACACCGGCCTCGCGGCGACGGTGCAGTGGTGGCGCGAGCAGACTGGCGCGCGGGCGTAACGCTCACACACCCAATCCGGCTCGGGATTGCCGTCCTGTGGGGCAAGCGTCTCGCTTGCTGCTGTAGGACAGGCTTCAGCCTGTCATGCCCGAATGCGCCCAACCCGGCTCGCGGTTGCCCCATACCATCTCGCCGGACGCTCACTGCGCC